>CAUTRO010000060.1:0-7177 GCA_963540685.1 uncultured Streptococcus sp. | reverse complement strand
AGCGGTAGAACATGCGGCCAATGAGTTGGGGCCTAAATTGTTTGTATTCGGAAACGCTCCAACTTCTATCTTTAAAGTCTTGGATATGGTAGAAGAAGGAACTTTAGTCCCTGATGCCGTTATTGGCGTTCCAGTTGGTTTTGTCGGTGCGGCGGAATCTAAACAAAAACTACATGAGAGCTCAATTCCTTCTATTGTCGCCTTGGGAAGTAAGGGAGGAAGTACGATTGCAGCAGCAGTAGTCAATGCTATTCTGTATCAGTACAAACAAGAAATGGATGATTACCAACGCTTCGTAGTCCCAAATAATTAAATCGTGAAGGAAATGGAATTCTATGGATGATTACGCATATGTCAACGGAAAAAAACTAAGAAAAGGGTTCACTACTGGAACGTGTGCGACAGCTGCGACAGCCGCCGCGATTAGTATGATTCTCAATCAAGATATCGAAGAAAAAGTTACAGTTTCGACAGCGAATGGTGTCGAAGTAACAATGGATATCAGAGATCCTTCTTTTGGGGAACTGACTGCTAGTGCCGCTGTCGAAAAGGATGGTGGTGATGATGCAGATGCGACGCACGGACTCCTCATTTATTCGACAGTGACTCTCTTGCCGGATTCAAACGACATTGAGATCGATGGAGGAGAAGGTGTTGGTCGCGTCACCCAAAAAGGACTCAAATGTGATGTTGGAATGGCAGCGATCAACCCAACTCCTCGGGCGATGATTGAAAAAACAGCCCGACAATTACTTGGTCCAAACTGCGGTGCAAAAATTATTATTTCGGTACCGGGTGGAGAAGAAACAGCCAAGTTGACCTATAATTCCCGCTTAGGAATTGTAGGAGGGATCTCCATTTTGGGGACGACAGGAATTGTCAATCCCATGTCAGAAGAGAGTTGGAAGGCGTCCATTACGATTGAATTAACCATGTTGTACAATCAAGGTTATCGATCGGTTGTCTTAGCACCTGGAAATTATGGCGAGGACTTTGCGACCAATGTGCTGGGGATTCCACCTCATCGAATTGTGAACATGAGTAATTTTGTTGGACATGTCCTTAAAGAAGTCCAGCGGATCGGCTTTACGCGGGTCCTAATGGTTGGCCATATGGGTAAATTTGTCAAGGTGGCTGGTGGGATTTTCTCAACTCATAGTAAAGACTCAGATGCGCGAATGGAAATCATTATGGCCAATCTCGCCTTGTTGGGTGCTCCAGTTGAACTTCTTGAGAAAGTGGATCAGTGCATTACAACAGATGCAGCGGGAACTTTAATTGAGGAGTATCACTACGAAGAAGTTTATCAGGTGCTAGTGGACAAGATGAAATTCCGTTCGGAGCGGTTGCTGCGAAATCGGAAACCGGAAGTTAGCATTGATGTAGTAACCTTTGGGACAGAAGCTGGCTATCTAGCTTCAACCCAAACATTAGAAGAAATAGCGGAGGAATGGACGTGATCTATGTAATTGGAATAGGGCCAGGAGCCCCTTCCTATGGACTTTTGGGAAGTGAAGAGATCTATGAGAAGGCAGACTATATTCTTGGAAGTGAGCGGCATTTAGAAATCCTTCCAGCTGCCTACCGAGAAAAAGGTGTTGTACCTCCAAAGAAACTTGCTGAGTTGGCTCAATTAATCGAGTCTTATCCAGAAGATGCAACCATTCTTTATCTGGCATCGGGCGATCCCCTGATTTATGGTTTGGGAAAATGGTTGTCTGAGAAATTTAAAGGGCGCGTGGTGATCCAACCAGGTATTTCTTCCTTCCAGTACCTCGCGAGCAAAGTCTCTCTCCCTATGAATGATGCCTACCTAACCAGTAGCCATGCAAAAATTCCTGATTTTGATTTCTTGCTCTCTCTACCCAAGGTATTTATGGTAACGGATAAGAAAATTGGTCCCTATGAAATAGCCCAAGAAGTGATGAAACGGGGATTGAAAAAAGTCTTGGTCATTGGTGAAAATCTTAGCTATGAAGATGAAAAAATTGAAATTTTGGCAGAAGATCAAGTGATCGATCGTCAATATGAAATGAATGTGGTGGTGATACTAAATGAAGGATTCGGCATTTATTAGAGCAAAGGTCCCAATGACCAAAGAAGAAGTCAGAGCAATCAGTATTGATAAATTAGACTTACATAAGGCTAAGAGAATGTTGGATGTTGGCTCTGGTACGGGAAGTGTAACGATTCAAGCAGTTGTTTCCTTTCCAAATTTAGAAGTCGTCGCCATTGAACAAAATGAGGACGCTGTTGCCTTGACACAGGAGAATATTGACTACTTTGGATGTCAGAATATTACTCTGATAAAAGGCAAGGCTCCGGTTGAGCTTGAAGGCCAATTTGATGCTATTTTTGTCGGTGGAACCGGTGGCAACATGGCAGAAATCTTTGAGTGGTGTGAACATCTCTTGGTTCCTGGTGGCCGCTTTGTTTTAAACTTTATCCTCTTGGAAAACGCCATGGAAGCGATTCAACTTGCTGAAGAGCTGGAATGGCAAGACTTAGACGTCGTATCCATCCAAGCGAGCAGATGGTCTGCCTTAGGAAAAGGGCATTATTTCAAACAGCAAAACCCAACAATTATTGTTTCCGCTGTAAAACCAGAAAGGAAGTAAAGGTATGTCGATTGTACATTTTGTAGGTGCAGGACCTGGTGATGTGGAACTCATTACCCTAAAAGGTTATCGAAAGTTATCCCAAGCGGATGTGGTCATTTATGCGGGTTCACTTGTGAATCCTGATCTTCTTCAATATTGTAAGGAAGGTGCCGAGATTCATGATAGCGCGTCTATGCATTTGATGGAAATTATCGATGTCATGGAAGAAGCAGTGAAAGCTGGAAAAGATGTCGTGCGCTTACAAACAGGCGATTTCTCTATCTATGGTTCCATTCGTGAGCAAACAGAAGAGATGAAGAAGAGAGGAATTGAGTTTGACTGTATTCCTGGTGTGAGCTCTTTCCTAGGGGCTGCCTCAAGTATCGGAACAGAATATACAGTCCCTGAAGTCTCTCAGAGTGTGATTATCACTCGTATGGCTGGACGGACCCCTGTTCCTGACCGGGAGTCACTCCGAAGTTATGCTCAACACAGAACCTCGATGGCCATTTTCTTATCTGTACAGGGGATTGAAAAAGTGGTGGCTGAATTGGTCGAGGGTGGCTATCCAAAAGAAACTCCTGTCGCTGTGATTTATAAGGCAACTTGGCCAGATGAACGCAAGGTCTTTGGGACATTGGAGACCATTGCTGAGAAGGTCAAAGAAGCTAAAATTAGAAAAACTGCCTTGATTTTAGTTGGAGATTTCCTGGGTGAAGAGTTTTACTACTCTAAGCTCTATCACAAAGATTTTCACCATGAATTCCGTAAAGGATTGAGTTCGCATGCTAAATGATTCCCCTCGTTACGCCATTGTGGCGGTTACTAACAATGCAAAAAATTTAGGACTAGAGCTCAAGGAAAAACTTGGGATTGATTGTCCGGTCTATACCACTGTGAAAATCGCTGATTCTCGAACGGTACCGATTGAAGGTCGTGTCATTGAAGGACTTCGGACGGTATTCCAAGAGGTCGATGTCTTAATTTGTATCATGGCGATTGGAGCGGTTGTCAGAGGCATTGCCCCAGTTATTAAAGACAAAACAACTGATCCGGCTGTGATCGTTATGGATGAAAAAGCCAATCATGTGATTAGTTTGTTGAGTGGTCACTTAGGTGGGGCCAATCAGGTGACACTTAAAATTGCTGAATTATTAGATTCAAATCCAGTGATCACGACCGCAACAGATACACAAAATGTTGTAGCGCTAGATAATATTGCTAAAGAAGTAAATGGGTGGCGGGAAGAATTGCGCCACTTGGTGAAAGTATTTAATTCTTATCTAGCAAATAAGGACTGTGTCTATTTTTATCAAGAAAAGCCTTGGGTGTCTGACCTGAGGGGGCTAACAGTGATTGAAGAAAATCAGATTCAGGAAATCCTTGCTAATAAGAGCCCATTTATTTGGTTGACCTCTCAAGCAGTTGAGGTTGACGAAGAAGTAGTAGCCCTGATTCATCCAAAACCCTATGTTTTAGGAGTTGGGGCAAAGAAGGATCTTCCACCTTCAACGTTTATGGAATCTTTTCGTGCCTTTTGTGAGCAAGAGGGAATCTCGGGTTCAGAAGTTGCGAAAATTGCTAGTATTGATGTCAAAAAAAATGAACAGGCAATACTAGAGTTAGCCCAACACCTTGACTGTCCTTTCCACACTTACTCTAAGGAGGCAATCGGAATTTGTCAAGAAGACTGTTGGAGTTGGAAGTGTAGCGCTTGCTAGTGCTGACCTTGCAAGTAAAGGAAATGTGCTGACCAAACGGTTTGCACAAAACGGTGCGACATTTGCGCTTGGTAAATTAGGTAACAATTATTAAATATTAAATTTAAGGAGAAATACATATGTTATACGTTATTGGACTTGGCCCAGGTAAAGAAGAATTGATGTCTCAAGAGGCATTGGAAGCGATCAAGGATTGTGAAATTATTGTAGGGTATTCTACCTACATGCGCTTGATTAAAGATTTAGTAAAAGACAAAGAACTGGTTGCGACTGGGATGCGTCATGAAATTGAACGCTGTCAAAAAGCAATTGATCTAGCTCACGAAACTGGAAAAAATGTTGGAGTTGTTTCCAGTGGGGATGCCGGTGTTTATGGAATGGCTGGTTTGATCCTTGAGTTATTAGAAGAGGATGATACTCTTGAAGTGAAAGTGGTACCAGGAATTACAGCAAGCCTTGGAGCAGCTGCAGTTATGGGAGCTCCTCTCATGAATGACTTCTGCCATATTTCACTTAGTGACTTGATGACTCCATGGGAAATGATTGAAAAACGACTTCACGCAGCGGCACAAGGTGACTTTGTCGTTTGTCTCTACAATCCAAGAAGTAAAGGTCGTCCAGAGCACTTAGCAAGAGCACTTGAAATTATGTCTCAATACAAATCGAAAGATACGATTGTCGGAATTGGTAAGGATATCGGACGTAAGGAAGAAGAAATTATTCTGACTACGATTGAAGACTTGGATGAAACACTTGTAGACATGACTACGATTGTCATTGTTGGAAACAAAGAGACTTATGTGAAAAATGGGCGCATGATTACACCTCGAGGATATACACTATGATGAAACTACTTTTCGGTGGAACAGCTGAAAGTACAGAGATTCTTGAATTCCTTTCGCAACAGAATATTCCGGTGACTACCTCTGTTGTATCAGATTATGGCCGCCATTTAGCTTCAAAATTTGGGCAGGATGTGGTCCAAGGGAGAATGACGGCTGACCAAATGGTAGCTTTCATCAAAGAGAATGACGTAGATGAAATTATCGATGCTTCCCATCCCTTTGCGGACATTGTCTCTCAAGAAGCGATGAAAGCAGCCAATCAGGCGGGAATTCCCTATGTGCGCTTTGAAAGACAAGCTACTATTGACTTATCTGGTGCTACCGTTGTCCATTCGACAGAAGAAGCCATTGAATACATCAAAGAGAAAGGATACAAAACCGTCTACCTAGGAACTGGAAGCAAAACCTTGCCATTATTTGTCCATGGTTTACCAGAGTCACGTATTGTGGTTCGTGTACTTCCAACTTCAGAAGTTTTAAAAGGTTGTGAAGAGTTGGGACTTGTTCCGGATCAAATTGATGCGATCAAGGCTCCTTTCTCTAAAGAGTGCAACAAGGAATTGCTGGCGCGCTCGAAAGCGGAAGTATTTGTTTCCAAAGAAAGTGGAAGTATTGGTGGGATTCGGGAAAAAATCGAAGGTTGTCAAGAACTTGGAATGGATTGTATGATTATTTCACGACCAATCGTCAACTATCCTAAAGTAGTATCAACTATTGAGGAATTGGCAACCCATTTAAAGAAAGAGGTGAATGATGAGCGGCTTTGTTAGTTTAGTAGGTGCGGGTCCAGGGGATGAAGAATTAATCTCTATAAAAGGAGCACGGAGACTAGAAGAGGCAGATGTTCTCATCTATGACCGCTTAGTCAATCCCATGCTTCTGACCTACACAAAAGCCAACTGTGAAAAGATCTATGTTGGCAAGATTCCTAATCAACCATGTGTTTCTCAAGAAAAAATTGAAGAAGTTTTGGTTGCAAAAGCCAAAGAAGGGAAAAAAGTTGTTCGCCTAAAAAGTGGCGATCCCTATATCTTTGGTCGAGGAGGAGAGGAAGCTCAAACTCTTATCCAAGAAGGGATTCCCTTTGAAGTTGTACCAGGAATAACCTCTGCTATAGCAGGCCTTGCCTATGCAGGAATTCCTATGACCTTTAGAAATATCGCAACTAGCTTTCATGTCTTTACTGGCCATCTACAAGATGCCAGTGAAGCACTGAATTGGGATGCGATTTCCCACTTAAAAGGGACTTTAGTCTTTCTCATGGGAATGAAAAACTTGCAGACCATTTGTGAGGAATTGATGGTTCGTGGTTACGATAAGGAAACTCCGGTTGCAATTATCGAATGGGCTACTCACCCTCAACAACGTTCCATTGATGGAAAATTAGAGACCATTGTTGAACTGGCTGAAAAACACCAGATGAAAGCACCTAGTTTGATTGTGATTGGGGACGTTGTTGCTTTCCGTGAGGAATTAAACTACCATGAAAAACTGCCTTTGTTCGGTCGAAGCCTTTTGGTGCAAGAAACGCCGAATGCCAAGCTTCCGAAACTATTGAAGGATGCTGGGGCGACAGTGTATGCTTTTCAGTCACCCACTAAATTGCTCGCAAAAGAACTACAACTTCCTCAACTATCAAGCCTTGACGGTTTAGTAGTGACAGACCCAAGCTCTTGGAATTTCTTTGTTGCTTACTTGCAACAAGAGGATCTAGATATTCGAAGTCTCAGTCATTTGAAGATTGTAGCAAGTGGTCATCATACAATCAAAACCATTAAAGAAGCAGGCATTCGCCTCTATGATCAAATCAATGATTTCGCAGAAAAGAATTTTGTGATACGGATGAATGAGCAAGAAGGAAACTGGATCATTCTAACGTCTGATATTAAGGAAAAAGCAGTAGCAGAAGTTTTAAGCTTCCCAATCCACACCACTCATTCTGTGGCCTTTGAAAGTGAATCTTTTTCTTACCATGCAGAGGATATTCAGCTAATCTGTTTGCCAAACTCTG
>CAUTRO010000059.1:0-7196 GCA_963540685.1 uncultured Streptococcus sp. | reverse complement strand
CCAAGTTTTTCTGAGTTACTTGAAAAGTCTAACTTAATTTGACAATTTAGGTTTTATTAATGGATTAGGCAATTTTACGTGCGATGGCACGATTCTTCTGTCCATCTAGAGCAGATTTGACTGAAATCCAAGCACCACCAAGGGTAAAGACAGCTAGCAACCCTAAATTCAAGTAAAATTTATCTGGGACATCCCCTTGGAATGTCGCTTCATTGACAATCGTCCAAGACATACCAAATGGCAAATCCAGCTCACTCATAAGAGCCAAGACATAATCTAACTGGTTGACCAAAAAGACTGTCAAAACCATCAAAATGGCTGAAACTACTACCCCTTTTTTGGTCAATTTCTTACCGAGAATCTCATAACCTTTAATGGTACAAAAACCAAGGGCTACACCTGCCAAAACAGACACATAACCGAGACGAGCTACCAAGAGGGCAACTGCTCCACCGATAATGGCACCGATCACGGCCCCAATAATTCCCAAGAGGAAGTTTTCTTCCCGCGCTTCATAAGCCTCCACCGTGTCTTGCACTTCTGCTTGGTAGGCTCTAAAGGTTGCATCGTCGATTAAAAAGATGGCATCACCGATTTGGTACAAACCGATCGGTTCTTGCTCGCCCGTTGCCGCATTGACTTGCACGAATTGGTGGTTGAGCAAGAAATCGACAATATCTTGAATAGCTGTCCACAAGGTTTCGACAGCCTTGCCTTTGGTCATCCCCCCTTTGACGACGATGGTTGTTAGATAATCATTAAAGGAAATCGCATGAATGGCTTTTGATTGGTCTTTTAATTCATTCCAAAGAATCTCACCGTCTTCGATCAAATCTCCTTCGGATCCTTGCTTGGCACTGAATGAAATGTTAAAAACATTTTTTGTTTCCGTTCCTTCGATGACTAATAAAAATCCTTCGCGCTCTCCATACATGACACGCGCTTCACTATCAAACTGCAGACCAAGATCGGTAGCAATACTATATAAATATTCTGGTTTCATATATCCCCCTAAATTTTCAGAAAAAGCTTGAGCTTTTCCCCATACAGTTTCCATTCTACCATAGGAGAGGCAAAAAGGACATATACATTCGTATACATCCTTTTTTCATTTGTGTTACATTCGGTCTTATTTCTCAACACGAACGCCAAATGTGTCGATTTTGAGTTGGAAAATCTGGCCATCTAGCCCGAGTTTTTCAAGAGCTACGACAAAGGCTGCGGTATGCTCCGGTGCCAAAAGGTTCATGATCGTTGGACCTGCTCCTGAAAGGTAAGTCGCGTAGGCAGCATGCGCATGAGCCACTTCTTTGACCTGAGGGAACTCTTTGACCAAGGATTGACGATAGCGCTCGTGGAAGTGATCTGACTCGATGGAGCGACCAGCTGTTAGCAAATCTCCCTTTAAGAGGGCTGCGATAGCAACATTAGCCACGCTACTAGCCACAACAGCTTCCTTATAAGACCATTCTGTCGGCAAAACATTACGACTATCACTGGTCTTCAATTGGTAGCTTGGTACAAAGGCTACCAGATCACAAGTTGGGAAGTCAGCTGTCACATATTGGACAACTTCACCGATGTAGCTGGCAATGACCAAGTTCCCAAAAATAGCTGGGGCTACATTGTCCGGATGACCTTCGATCTCGGTCGCGATGCGTAATTTTTCAGCATCTGTCAACTGGAGGTTAGCTAACTGGTTGGCCAATTCAATCCCTGCTACAATGACAGAGCTAGAGGATCCAAGACCACGCGCCAAAGGCACTTCACTGGTCATCTTGACCCGATGGGGCTGCATGTCTGTTGAAATGGAAAGGGCTGTTTGAAGCAAGAGATTCTTCTCATCTGTTGGAATTCCTGCCCCTAGATCATGCTCAATCAACCAAGCATCTGCTGGTTCAAGGACTTCAATGGTTAAATAGCGAGTCACGGCAATCCCAACAGAATCAAATCCTGGCCCTACATTGGCACTGGTTGCTGGAACAATAATCTTCATGCTTATTCTCCCAAGACCTTAAAGGTATTCAAGAGTTCGAAATTGGGCTCTGAATCCAGTTTTTCAACCAAGTTCTTGAATTGTGTCTGGTTGACTTGGTGGGTAATGATAACCACACTTGCAAATTGACCATCTGAGTCTTCTTGGAGAATTTGCTTGAAGGAAGCTCCTTCTGCATTAAAGATCTCCGCAAGACGCAAGATTTGACCAGTCGCATCTGGTGCTTTAATCGAGAAGTAATAATTGTTCTTCACATCTTCTGGTTTAGCCAATTGAAGAGGGCGGCTGTATTCGTTGAAGGCTTTCCCGATCGTTCCTTCTTTCAGGCGGCGAACAATACGAACGATATCGGCTACAACACTGGTCGCAGTTGGTTTTTGACCTGCACCTGGTCCATAATACATAGACTCACCAATCCCGATCGATTCCACATAGACCGCATTCATAACGTCGTTCACGCCAGCTAGTGGATGGTGTTTTGGAAGGAAGGTTGGGGTCACCTCTGCTGCAATCCCTGACTCCGTTTCAACAATTGAGCCGACCAGCTTGATCACATAGCCAAGGCTTTGAGCAACCGAGACATCCTGAGGAGTGATCTGGCTGATCCCTTTGTGACCCACTTGGTCAAATTGGATGTTCATCCCAAAGGCAAATTGGCTCAAAATCACCATCTTATAAGCTGCATCGATTCCTTCAACATCATTGGTTGGGTCACTTTCAGCGTAACCAAGGCGTTGCGCTTCTGCTAAGGCATCCTCATAAGTCCAGCCTTCTTCGACCATTTTGGTCATCATGAAGTTAGAGGTCCCATTGACCACACCGAGGACTTTGGTCACCTTGTCGGAAGCCAAGGAATTCACCAAGGTGCGAAGGATTGGGATCCCACCCGCTACGGAAGCTTCATAATAGAGAGCTACTTGGTGTTCTTTTGCAATCTCTAGCAACTCGCTTCCATGAACAGCAAGAAGGTCTTTGTTGGCTGAGACCACGTGCTTCCCTGCTTCCAGAGCACGGGTGATAAAGGTCTTAGCTGGCTCGATCCGACCCATCAATTCAACCACGATGGCAATCTCTTTATCTTCAATAATCTCATCGACATTGGTCACAAAGTTGTAGTCATGACCTGCCGCTTGCAAACTTTCTTTCTCCGCATCGTCGCGAACCAAGACCTTGGCAATCTCAATGTCATCTTGAGCAGCCTGGGTGATTTTTTCATGGTTTTCTTTTAATAAAAATGGTACGCCACTAGCAACAGTACCAAATCCTAGTAAGGCAATCTTAACAGACATCCTATGGGTCTCCTTGAATTTTCTATAGTAGCTCCATTATAACAAAAACTTGGGCTTTTGACAGCCAATTGCCTTAAAAAGTCTGAATTTTCATGACAGGACCAGCCTGTAGCAAGTTCTGGAAAAGAACATAGAATTTGTGGTACAATATAGAAAAGAATGAAAGCGGTGACACCATGAGCAAACGAAGAGTACCTAAAAAAATCAAAACCCTACTTGGAATCAATGCCCTCTTGTTGGTCTCTATCTTTATTTGTAGTTTTCTTCTGATCAAGCGCATCACTCAACCCAGTGACGGAAATACAAGTGGCACTGCCATGACGCGCTCTCTAGAAGAAAACAGCTCCTCTATCGAGTGGACCCGGGTGAAAAAGCCGGTCAAACTGCCCATCCTCATGTACCACTCCGTGCACAATATGGCTGAGTCCGAAGCTGCCAATGCCAATCTGATTGTCGATCCAGAAACCTTTGAAAGCCAACTAAAGGCCCTGAAAAAAGCGGGTTACTACACATTGACACCTGAAGAGGCCTATCGCATCCTCGCTAAGAATGAAGTGCCAAAAGGAAAGAAATACGTCTGGTTGACCTTTGATGATGGTGTGGAAGATTTCTATACCATCGTCTATCCGCTACTTAAGAAATACAAGATGACCGCTACCAATAATATCATCACAGACTTTACCCAAAAGGAAAAAGAAAATGTCCTGACCTTTGACCAAATCAAAGAGATGAAAAAAGCTGGCTTGACCTTTGAAAGCCATACGGTCAATCATCCAGACCTAGCCAATTCCAGTCTCGAGACGCAAAAGAATGAGCTCGTCGCTTCTAAACGCCTGCTGGATAAGGTGCTGGATCAAAATACCAGCGTTATCGTCTACCCATCTGGTCGCTACAGCCAGGTCACGATCGATCAAGCCAAGAAGGCTGGCTATAAACTAGGCCTCACCACTAATAATGGACTCGCCAGCTCCGCTGATGGCCTCTATTCCCTCAAACGAGTTCGGATTCTTCCCACCACTACAGGAGAGGATCTCCTAGCCATGATCCAAGAATAAAGAAAGCCCCCTATCTGAAATCATTTCAGACAGGGGGCTTTTGTTAGAGTTCCTTCTCTAGTTCATTTAGAAAGGTGATTAAAAATTGATGGCGACTTTCTGCCATTTGTTTGGCAGTCTCCGTGTTCATTTCATCTTTTAAGAGGAGCAACTTGTCATGGAAATGTTGGACGGTATCAGTAAGGGGTCTCCCTTTGTGGCCACCATAGGAAAAAGTTCGTGCAATTCCTACAGCTCCTATCGCATCCAGGCGGTCTGCATCCTGGACAATCTTGCCTTCTAAGGTTTCTGGATGTTTACCGCGATTTTTGCTGAAAGAAACAGCATTGATAACCTGACAAATCTGGTCAATTTGGTTTTGAGGAGTACCAATCTCTTCTAGAAACATGCGAGCATTCGCATTATTCTCTGTTTGAAACAATTTATCATCATCAGCATCGTGAAGGAGAGCGGACAAGCCCACTATCTCCAGATTACATGGACCTTCCGCTTGTGCGATTCTCATAGCATTGGTATAAACGCGGAGGGTATGCTCTACATCATGACCATCCGATCGATCAGCAAATAAGGTTTTCACATACTGCTTAGCAGCATGAATTCGTTCTTCGATCATCGTTCCTATCCTTTGTCCTTTCTTACTTTAATCAATCTCATTATATACCTTACAAGCCTTTTCAACATCATAAATTTGATCAAATTCTTCTTTAGTCTGTGTTGTATGGACTTGTCCATCTTTTGAAAGCTAAGCTGGAATGGTGACGTCATGGTAAAGATTCACGCTCTTTTTCATAAAGAGTTTAAATACAGACAGCCCCCTCGAATATCGATTAGCACTATTCTGTGGATTTAGGATCATCACCTTAGTATCCTTCTGTATTAGCAACCGATAAGCTTTAGAAGATTTCTTGAATTGCGTTTTTGAAAGGTCCTTGGGATCAATAGAGAAACTGCCATCGGATAAATGTAAATATTCCAGACTACCCTGATCTTTATCTAAAGCAACGTATAACTGAACTATAGGTTTCTTTCCATATACCTGTTCTGTTAAACGATCATTTCGTTGCAGTTTATGAGTTTCCAAATCTAGAAACATCATCTTCCGAATAGTAGGATCCTTTATACTTCGGATCTGTAGCGCAGCTAGTTCTCTTCCATTAGAACTATATATAGCCCCTAATTCTGTTGGGATATAATTGGAGTCAAAATCCTCTACAATTTTATATAAATCAATTTCTTTTTCTTCTTCTTTTAGTTTCTTTCCTTCGATCTTATAAAGGCTCAACGTCCAATATTCATCTTCTGATGGGCGCTCCTCGTAGTAATAAGGACTGTCTTTCATTTTTATATTAGAACTCAAAATATGGTGAGCTCCAACCTGAATGCGCTTGAGGTTTAAAGAACCTCCATACTTCATCTTCTTTTGATCTTCCTCAGGCGTTACTGATTTCCAGTGAGCGATGACACCTGCACCATCTGCAATCATCTCATAGTCATCGATTTTTGCTTTTCCGCTATATTGACTAAATTAGCGATAATAGTTTTTATCATAGGAGTAATAGCAAATCCAAGCAACTCCTATGAATATGAGAGGAAGGAGAATCAAAAGCATCAATTTTTTCTTTGTTTTATTCACAGTTTTTACAGATCCTTTCTACGTGATTTTATTTTCACTTTGTAATCCACCACTGGTGAAAAAAATAGCACATTACCTGAAAACATGAAGATCGATAAAAATAAGAACAAAGCTATATGAAGGATAAAGTTTGGGGCAATATTACTAAATATTGCACAAGATGAAAATACAACGATCCCAGCAAAAAAAGTTGGAGCCGTCATTGATAATAATCTATGCTTTCGATCATTTGCGACGAGATATATTTTTATAGGGCGGTTGCTATTCACAATGTTATTCATCGGTTTCCGAATACTTATCCATATCCGAATCCCTATTACAGGGCTAAATACTAGAACCAAGACTCCCAGATTTAGCATATGCGAAGAAAAATAGAGATACTTTTCAATAGGAAAGGCTTTGGACAAAAGCATGGCAGTTGCACCTCCACCAAAAGCTGAAGCAAGACCTTTCTTCTGAGTATCTTTTTTATTGAGAACTATAGAAAGATCCGAAGGAGCTAGAGACTGCACTTCTTGCTTGGCTAAAGGATAGGCTAGATGAGGGATGAATCTTAAAATCCATGGAAAGAAATAGCTGATGAGAAATGGACGATCGGCATCGATTAAATAAGACTCTCCGTCCATTTGTAAGATCCGGTAACGAAGATTGATTTTTGATAATTGTTCTATTTTTGCTGTTTTAAGCATGTAAAACCTCTTCTAATTTTCCTTGTAAGCAGATTGATCCTCATCCACTGCTTCCAGTCTCTCAAATTCAATCCGCCCCTTTCTATAGGCAAATTCCAGTGGAATACTACCTGACTCTATCCAGATATAAAGATAAGCCAACATGCCATTGACAAAAAGTAAACCAGCCTCAGAAGCATTATGAATATTCATATAGAATCCAAACACAATAAAAATGGGAATAAGAAAAACATAAGCATGAAATTGGCGCTGCTTTTTTACATTGTGAAAGACGATCGTATATTTTGGACGATTGGGTGTAAGGCGTCTGGCAATTTCCTTTCGAGATCTCCATAGGATGAATCTATAAATGACAAAAGCTAGCAGAATTGTTAATAGAAATAATAGGATTTTTAAATGGAGATTCTGACTAATGCTATAATATCTAAAAATTCCAGCCCCAATTCTATTGAGAACCGAACTAAGTGCAATTCCAATGATTACCGCTATCGAATGGCTACCCTCAGGAGCCAGTTTAATTTTTTTGTCAAAGTT
>CAUTRO010000058.1:0-7205 GCA_963540685.1 uncultured Streptococcus sp. | reverse complement strand
CCTTTGTAGATAGACGCAAGGTCACTTCCCCCGTCTTGGCATAAGGAGCTACCGTCGGATCACTTTGCTCTTCAATGATATCGGCTAGGATCGTAACCAGCTGGCTTTCCCCAATTCCAAAGAAGCGCAAGACTCTTGAAAAGAGCTGCTCCCCTGTTGTCAAATGAGGTACCAATTGTTCATTGACCATTGGCTTTAATTCACTTGGAGGTCCAGGTAGAACAACATAGGTCACACTGTCGACTTCAATCAAACCTCCAACCGCGAGACCTGTACGGTTTTGAAGGGGGATTGAACCGGCGATCATTTGTGCTTGTCGCTCATTATTGGGCGTCCGGACATAATCAGGGCGACTCGCAAAGAAGGTGTCGAGTTTGGCAAGCGCTGTTGGATCGAAAACCAGTTCCTTCCCTAAAAACTTAGCAAGGGTTTGCTTGGTCAAATCATCCTCTGTCGGGCCAAGTCCACCACATAAAAGAACCAAATCACTGCGTTTTGAAGCCGTTTCAATAGTGGCTAAAAGACGTCCTTCGTTGTCTCCTACCGCCACATGATAGTAGACATCAATCCCTAACCCAGCTAATTTTTCAGACAAGAATTGGGCATTGGTATTGACAATTTGTCCTGTTAGAATCTCCGTGCCTACTGCAATCACTTCTGCCTTCATAGTGCCTCCCACTTATACTATTCGTAATTTTTCTTCATTGTAACACAATTTCCTAAATTATTTAAAAAACAGATTGAAGATAAAGTCCATTTTGGACAACTTTCTTCAATCTTTTTCTTTTAGAGTATGAAGTAAAAACTCTTAAAAATACCATTACATCAATATTCCTAAGAGATTTAACTACGTGGTAACCAACTTCTAAAAGGGCTTGCCTATATTCTGAAGTAAGCACATCGAGCGGTTATTTTCCTATTGCTTTATTGACATAAAATCGTATCTCTAACGCTATTCCTTATATTTTTCTATCATTTTTTATGATACAATAGCATCAATTTATTTTTAGGAGGATAATATATGACTTCTACTATTGGTATTATAAGTTTATCTAGTGGAACTATGGGTGAAGACTTTGTCAAGCACGAAGTGGACTTGGGTGTTCAACGTCTCAAGGACTTGGGACTCAATCCTATCTTTTTGCCCCATTCACTAAAAGGCTTAGACTTTATAAAAGAACATCCTGAAGCGCGTGCAGAGGATTTGATTCAGGCCTTTTCTGATGATAGTATCGACATGATCCTATGCGCCATCGGTGGAGATGATACCTATCGTTTGCTTCCTTATCTTTTTGAGAACAACCATCTGAAAAAAGTTATCAAACACAAGATTTTTCTTGGTTTCTCGGATACAACCATGAACCACCTCATGTTGCATAAACTAGGGGTCAAGACTTTTTATGGCCAATCCTTTTTAGCAGACATTTGTGAACTAGACAAAGAAATGTTGCCATATAGCCTCCACTACTTTAAAGAATTGATTGAGACGGGAAGAATCTCAGAAATCCGCCCTAGTGACATTTGGTATGAGGAGAGGACCGACTTCAGTCCCAAGGCTCTGGGAACACCTCGTATCAGTCATGAAAATACTGATTTTGAGTTGTTACAAGGAACTGCCCAGTTCGAGGGAGAAATCCTCGGCGGTTGCCTCGAATCCCTCTACGATATCTTTGACAACTCTCGATACGCAGATAGTACGGATCTCTGTCAAAAATACAAACTTTTCCCTGCCTTGTCAGACTGGGAAGGAAAAATCCTCTTGCTAGAAACAAGCGAAGAAAAGCCTGAGCCGGATGATTTCAAAAAAATGTTACAGGCTTTAAAAGAAACTGGGATATTTGAAGTCATCAGTGGACTCTTGATCGGGAAACCTATGGATGAAACCTTCTATAACGACTATAAGGAAGCTTTAATGGACATCATTGATAGTAATATCCCGATTGTCTATAATCTGAATGTTGGCCATGCCACACCAAGAGCCATTGTTCCCTTCGGAGTCCACGCCCATGTAGACGCAACGGAGCAAGTCATTCGCTTTGACTATAACAAAGAAAGCTGAGATGAATTTCTCAGCTTTTTCTATATTCTCAAATACTTTCGCTAGCTGAACTCACTACTTACCGCTTTTCCATTCACAATCATTCTCGTGATCGTCAACCAAACCTACAGCTTGTAGAAATGACAAAACAGCGACTGGTCCAGTAAATTTGAAACCTCGTTTTTTGAGATCTTTGGATAATTTCTCAGATAGAGCTGTTTTGGCAGGCGCCTGGCTATAGTCAGGTACATCATTGACGATGGTTTCCCCTTCAACAAAAGACCAGAGATAGGCATCAAAAGAGCCGAACTCTGCCTGGACTTGTAGAAAGGCCTGTGCGTTGGCACGGGTCGCAAAAATCTTTGCCCGATTTCGAATGATAGCTGGATTGTCCATCAAGGACTCCAATTCAGAATCAGTCATCTTTGCGACCGCTTGAATTTGATAGCCGTGAAACGCTTGACGGAAGGCTTGGCGTTTGTTGAGCACCGTTTCCCATGAAAGACCAGCCTGATAGGTCTCCATGCAAAGCAACTCAAAAAGGGCGTGGTCATCATGGAGGGGACGTCCCCATTCTTCATCATGGTAGGCTATATATAGCGGGTTGTTCATTTTAACCCAGCCACAGCGTTTTGGCATCTTATTCTCCTATCTTTAAAACGTAGTCAGGTAAGGGAACAGTAGACTTATCCAATAGATTGATCCAACTATTAATATCTGGTGGCAGAGGGTTAAATTTCTCATCTGTTTGATACCTTACACCATCATCTGTTTCTATTCCAGTTAATGTTTCAATCTGTTCTCGAAGTTGGTCTACAGTTATCCAATCAGTCCAACCTTCAAAAAAGCTTTCGGGAGCCAATGTTATCCCGTACCATTCTTGAAACCATTCAATGTAGTCTGCACTTAACAGATAGAGTTGTTGAAAATAACAGGGCTCACCACTCACCTCTATTTCATCTACATAAGTATCACGATCAACAACCGTTATATCGCGATTACAAAATTCACAGGGAATCGGTCCTACTTGACCATATCGGGACGACATATGCAAAAATAATTCCGTTTGGGTTTGTTCACAATATTTACAATATAAAGGAAAAGTTTTACAGTCAAGCGAGACATCTTCTATCTTACCATTCTTAAATCTTAGGTCTATATTATTGTAAACATTTTTGCTTTTAGCATAACTAATTCGAGCAATCCCCATTATTTCACCAACATCTTAAGAGCAGACTTGATATAGTTCTCTGCTGTATCGGTCGTCCCTTCAAAGAATTTCTTGATTTTTTTGAGTTCCGTCGCCTTGTAGCCCAAGGCCAACATGGCTTCCATAGCTTCTTCTAGGGCTTGGTTTTCTTCTGTCGCCTGAGCTTTAGATTGAGCCGGTGTATCTTCTATATCAAGATTAATCTTACCTTCTAGATCCAAAACCATCTGTTGGGCTGTTTTCTTACCAATCTTCGGAAACTTGGTCAAGTAGGTGATGTTCTTGCTTTCGATGGCTTGGACAAGGCCTGCATTGTCATCCGCAGCGATGATGGCTAGAGCTGAGACTGGGCCAATTCCAGAAACCGAGATCAAGTTCAAAAAGAGCTTTTTCTCTTCTTCGGTCGCAAAACCATAAAGAAGGTGAGCGTCTTCACGGACTACTTGATGGAGATAGACTTGCACCTCTTGGTTCATTTTGCCAGAGTAGGCGTAGGGATTAGCCACATGCAAGAGATAGCCGATCCCAGCTGTCTCCACCACGATGTATTTGGCAGTGATTTTTGTTAAGATTCCTTTAATGTATTCGTACATAAGATTCCTTTATTCTTTGTTTAATATTTGCCCAATTCCCGCAGGCTGGTGTGATTTTCCTGAATGCGTCGGAACATCTTTTCCATGTCGGACTTGGTGAAGTTGACCAAGACGGGACGGCCATGGGGGCAGTTATAAGGGTTGGCACATTGGGACAGTTGGTAGATGAGGTCCCGCGCGGAATAATCATCCAGCGTGTGATTGGCCTTGATGGAGCGTTTGCAGGACATCATGATAGCCAACTCAGCCCGGTATTTCTTGATGGATACTTCCTTGGTCAAGAGGAGCATGTCACACATCTCATAGATGCCCGACTCGATCTCTTCTTCCTTCATCCAGATAGGGTGCTCACGTAAGATCAACTGGTTGGCTCCGTATTCTTCCAGGTAGACTCCCACTTCTTCTAGGAGGTGCTTGCGTTGTTGCAGACGGATCAGATCGTCTGCAGGGAACTCAAAGATATAAGGAACCAGCAGTTGTTGCTGACTGCCGTCTACGTCCCCAATGCTCTCCCGATATTCTTCGTATTTGACCCGCTCTTGGGCCGCATGCTGGTCAATGATGTAGAGGCCTCCATTGCCTTGGGCAAAGAGATAGGTCCCATGCATCTGACCAAAATATTCCAACTCTGGGAAGGACGATGCTTCCTCTCCCTCCAGCTTATTATAAGCCTTGTCTAGACTAGCCAGATCCAACTCTGGGTGATCCAGCTCATCATAGACCGCAGCCTTTCTTTCCGCAAACTTGATCGCACTTGTCGGTTTTTCTACCGGATTTTCTTGGTTGATCGAATCAGCAGCAGCTTCATCTGTTAAAGGCTGTTGAGGATCCGCCACCTCTGGTCGAAGTTTGAAATCTTGACTTTCTCGGTCATAATAAAGGCGGTTTTCTTTTAAAGGCAAAGTCGTCTGAACCGGCTTTTCTGCTCGACGAATGGTCGACTTGGCTAGATTTTCTAGAGCATCCGGAATTAGGTCCTGCTCTTTCAGAGCATTCGCAATGGCTTGGGAAATCAAGGCCATCAGTTCTCGTTCTTTGGAGATACGAACCTCTTGCTTGGTAGGGTGAACATTGACATCCGCCAAGTAAGGGTCGATCTGGATATGAATGATCGCAAGTGGGAAGCGGCCCACCATGAGTTTACTTCCGTAGCCATCTAAAATAGCCCGATTGAGCAAGAAATTCTTGATGTAACGGCCGTTGATAAAGAGGCTAATATAGTTGCGGTTGGCACGAGTCAATTCAGGCAAAGACACAAAACCCGTCACTTCAAAATCTAGGTCGCGATTTTCAATAGCTACCATCTTCTTGGCAGACGCTAGGCCATAGACACCTGCGATCGCTTGCCGGAGATTGCCAGTACCTGCCGTTTTAGTCATTTCTTTTCCGTCATTAATCAAGGTGAAAGCAATCTCTGGATGGGCCAAACTCAATCGGTTGAGAATATCCACGATATGGGACAGCTCTGCCTGCTGGCTCTTTAAATACTTGAGACGAGCAGGGGTATTAAAAAAGAGATCTTCTACTGTAATCTTGGTCCCGACAGGGCTTGTCGCTGGCTCCAATTCCTCAATTTCGCCACCCTTTGCGACCAATTTGGTCCCGTGGGCTGCTCCTTCTTGCGCCGTTAGAAGGGTTAGAATACTGACAGAAGCAATGGAAGGCATGGCCTCACCACGAAAACCAAGCGTTCGAATGCGAAAGAGATCCGCTTGATTCTTGATCTTGCTGGTCGCATGCCGACGGAGGGCCAAAGCGACCTCATCGTGCGCAATTCCTTCCCCATTGTCTGTAATCCGAATCGACTTCAATCCTGCTTCTTCGATTTCGACAACAATCTGGCTAGCCCCAGCATCGATCGAGTTTTCAACCAATTCCTTGACCACACTTGCAGGTCGTTCAATTACTTCACCTGCCGCAATCTGGTTGGCTAGGACTTCTGGCAATTCAATAATCTGTGACATAGCTGCTCCTTTACCTTTTTTCACCGATATATGTAGCTCTATTATACCACAGATCCACAAGACTCCCTTTTTTTAAAAACATAGGCTAGCTCCTTCTTCTTCCCTAAAAACCGCATAGGCAAAGAAAATGACCACATAAACAAAAGCCCTTGTCTTCCCTTTTGAAAAAGTGTTTAATAGAAGTGTAAAGAAGGGGCCAGGCTAGCAGGCTAACCGACTTTACCTAAGGAGGAAAACAAGATTTTATGAAAGTTGAAGTACACATTGATTCCCATTTCCAAGAAGAAGCGGTGACCATTACAGCACCTAGACTTTCTACGCGTGTAGAACAAGTCCGTGACTTTGTGGAAATGTTGGACCAAAAGGAACGGTTGCGAGCTAAAAAAGAAGGCGAAACCTATCTTGTAGAGACCCGCTTATTCCATCGGTTCTATATTGAAAATCGGCAAGTGGTGGGGGAAACAAAGGATGACCACTTCATCCTTACAGGTCCTCTCTACCAACTCTCTGAAGACTTGCCCATCTACTTTTTAAAAATTTCCCAATCTGAAATTATCAATACCAAAGAAATTGATCATCTGCATTTTACCGGTAGCGGATCGGTTCAAATCTATCTAAAAAACGGGAGTCTAACTTACTCTTCTCGTCGTTACTTGAAAGCCATTAAGGAGAAATTATCATGCTAAAACAATCTTTTTCTGACGCCCTAAAAGGCATTCTCATCGGTCTCATCCTATCCATCTTCTTTTCCTACTTCTTCTCACCTGAGTTGTACCTTCCCTTAAGTCCCAACTCTGCAGTCGGCCACTGGATGTTCTTACATCATGTTCACGGCTCACTGGTCATGCTTTATTGCACCCTCGTTTGGGGGGCGATTGGAGTCCTCTTTAGCTTGGGAAGCCTTCTCTTTCAAAAAGACTGGAGCCTCTTACGGGCTACTCTGAGCCATTACCTGCTCATGTTACTTGGTTTTATTCCTCTAGCTACTTTGGCCGGCTGGTTTCCGGCACGACTAGGATTTTACCTCTCACTCATTGTCGAATTCACCCTCGTTTACGTGATTATCTGGTTAGTCTCTTATCATTTTTACAAAAAACAAGTCCAAGATATCAATCAAAGCATTGCTAACCACTAAGCAAAAAGACCTTTAGTGCTACGAGGATCTGAAAGTAGAGATAAGCTGTTCTTTTATACAAGATAAATTGGAAAATATATTGCAACAAAAAAACTCATAGCGTTTCATTGATGTAAACTGTAAGTAACCACACAAACAGAACCCGAGGAAAAACTATGAGCTACTCCCATCTTACCATAACCGACCGAATAAAGATAGAAACCTACTTGGAATTAGGTTTGAAACCTTGCCAAATTGCAAATAAACTTGGCGTCCATAAGTCTAC
>CAUTRO010000057.1:0-7208 GCA_963540685.1 uncultured Streptococcus sp. | reverse complement strand
CATTATAGACATCACAATAGTAATAGGTTGCTTGTGAGGAGGTATAAGTCGACAATTTTCCAGACTCAAAGCTCGCATTGGCATCAAAGTCATTTGGCAGAGCCCCCTGCTCCAACTCCCTATTTTGATTGTAGAGCGCAAAGTAATTGCCGTCATCAAAGGACTCAAATTCCTCAAGGTTTGAAGCCATCTCCATGGTTTCCCGCTCCAAGTCTCCACGAGCGCTATAACTCGACCAGGTCCCTGAGATGATAAAAGAAGCTCCAAACATGAGAATAAAGAGGAATGAAACAAAAAGAGTATACCAGAGCGTCACTTTAGAGACGATTGAGGGAGAATTAGAGGATTTCTTCATTTTTGAAAACATAGCCCAGCCCCCTTTTCGTCTGAATGATTGATGGATTCTGAAGTTTCTTGCGAATATTTTTGACCAAAACATCAATGATATTGGACTCTCCAACATAGTCAAAATCCCAAATATGCTCGCGAATTTGCTCCCTACTTAAAACTACATTGGGATGGCGAACCAGACACTCTAGTAACTCAAACTCCTTGGAAGTTAGGTCAACCAAAGCTCCCTTGTGTTGGATGGTCTTTTTTGCCAAATCCAAGGAATACTCACCAAATTGGACTAGGTTGGTCAAGGTTTCTCGATTGTTCCGACGTAACATGACGCGAATTCGAGCCAGTAATTCATCAAATTCAAAGGGTTTGACCAAGTAATCGTCTGCTCCAGCATCCAGACCGGTCACCTTGTCTTCCAGGCTGTCTTTAGCCGTTAGCATCAAAACTGGGGTCTTAATCTGATGATTTCTCAAGTAGCTCAATACACCCAAACCATCCAGCTTGGGCATCATAATATCTGAAATAATCACGTCATACTGGGACACACGAATGTAGTCCAAGGCTTCCTGACCATCATAGACCGCATCTACACTATACTGTTGGGTTTTGAGCAATTTGACAAGACTACGGTTCAAGTCCACTTCGTCTTCAATCACTAATACTTTCATAGCCACTTACTCCATATTTATTACCTTATTATACCATGCCTCCATAAAAAAAATCTCGGCTAGGAAAAACCTAGTCGAGATCTTACTCTAGTTAATCGTTATCCAGGTCCACATCTTCTTCCAATACGGTACCTGTATTGGCATCTAACTCTAACTCAATTTCTTGATTGCCTTCTTGCAAGCTAACGCTATAGACAAGTTTACCATCTTCTACATCTAACTCTACTTTTTCGATACTGGCATTCGGGTATTTTGATTTCAGCTGGCTCTCAACCTTAGTCAAGTCCAACTGAACACTTGCTTCGATTAATTGCTGATCTTCGAGATCCTGACTCAAATCCTTAGTTTTTGACTTCAAGATAGCACCAGACTGGCCATCGATCTTATATTCTTTTTCATTTTTTCCATCCAAAATGGTCACTTCGTACACTGTTTTCCCATTTTTTTCCTCTTGCTCATAGCCAATCACATTGCCACCCTTCGCTTCTTTGAGAGCTTTTTCTTGGGCTTGCGCAAGGGTGACAGATGCAGTCACTGTTGAAGAAGTAGTCTTTTTACTTGTACCAGTATTGGCAAAGGCTACTACAGTGCCAAAGGCAAGAGTAGAGAGTGACATAATTGCCAGACCGGCAAGAGCTTTTTGTTTGATGTTTTTTTTCATGTTTGTTTCCAACTTTCTTTTTTTCTTATCAAGTTCTTCTTGATGATTCTATTTTATCCAAGAAAGATGAATCCAAAATGAATGAGAAAAGTTTTTTAAAAAATTTTAAAAAAAGACTGAGTGAATCGACTAGCTGTTTGCAGCTTGATTCCCCAGTCTCCTTCAACTCTACTTCAGACTCCAGCCACCATCAATGGTCAGGATTTGCCCTTGCATGGCAGATGCCTTTCCACTGGCCAAAAAGATACTGACTTCTGCCACTTCTTCTGGCTCTATCCAGCGTTTGATCGGAGTTTCGCTAGCCACCCAGTCTGCTAGGCCACCTGGCTCAAAGTCCGCAGCGGTCATAGCCGTTTTGACAGCACCTGGTGCAATGCCAAAGATCTGAATCCCAGCTTCCGCATAATCCAGAGCCAACTGCTTAGTAAAGCCCGCTAGAGCATGCTTGGAGGAAGTATAAGCGTGACCGCCACCTCCCGCTAGGCTAGAAGCAATGGAGCACATATTGATGATGATCCCTTGCTTCTTCTCCAGCATTTGGGTCAGATAATGCCGTGTCAACTCTACCGGAGTCATATAGTTGATCTCAAAGATCTCCTGAATCTCCTGAGCGCTTTGCTCAAGAAGTGGTTTGTAGTCATCCAAAACTCCAGCCGTATTGCACAAGACATCGACCTCAGGACACCAGTCAAAAATCGGCATCAAAACCAAGGTCAAGTCCCGCCGCAAGAAGTGAAAATCACCAGGCAACTGAGGATCAGCTCCCTGGTCCACCCCATAGACCTGGTAGCCCTTTTCTAGAAAGAGACGAGCTTGCGCCAGGCCAATCCCAGAGCTCACACCCGTAATCAAGACCCGTTTAGTCATGGACTTCCACCCAATCTGTCGCTAAGACATCACAAGGGGTTGGACTCCACATGGAAAAGCCTTCGCCTTCACCAGAGACGTTAATGAGAAAATAAGGCGTCACTTCTAGAGCCACTCCATTTTGCTCGATGGTATCAAACAATTGGACATAGTTTTCTGCTCCGCCCCAACCAGTCCGTACATATTTCTTTTTTGCCTTTAGTCCAGGCAAGATTTCTTCAAATGTCATGATCTTCTCCTTTGATTCTTACTCTCTTTATTATAACAAAAATCAAGCATCCTCGTTGCTTTCTATCTGGGATTTCTTCTCCATCTACTAATAAGAAAAAGCCAGAGGTCTTCTCTGACTTTTCATCAATCTTCTTGCTTATTTTCTTCTGAATGGCCATACCCATAGCCAAAATAAATTCCGACCCCAATCAAGAGAGCAACTCCGAAAGCCAGCCAAGTCGATAGAGAATACTGAGTCATAAAGGACAGACAGACTACAATCGATAGGATCGGCAAGACCGGAACCAAGGGTGTTTTAAATTCACCAGGTCCGGGAGCCCCATGTTCCTTGCGCAATTTCAAGAGGGCAAAGGCTAACATAACAAGATAAGCCAAAGTACAGATATTTAAAAAGGAAGCGATGCTTGCAAGTGGGAAGACTCCACCAGCAATGGCTGCCATCAATCCAGCTACCAGTGTAGCATTTTTAGGAATTTTGGTTTTTGGATTCAGCTGCTTCATAGATTTCGGCAGGAGACCATCCCGCGCTAAACTATAGATCATCCGTGATAGGGCAAAGGTCATGGAAATGCAGACGGTAATCAAGGTCAAAATTGCTACTAGCGAGACATAATTTCCAGCCCATCCTGCACCGACCTGACGAAGGGCAAAGGCAACTGCATCTTCTACATTCAAATCCTTAAACGGAACCATACCGGTTAACACCAAGGTCACCAAAATATAGAGAACCGTTGTGATCAAGAGACTAAGGACAATGCCTCGAGGAACGTTCTTTTGTGGTTCCTTGATTTCATCGACCGCCATTGAAATAGACTCAAAGCCAAGAAAGGCAAAGAACATGAGGGAAGCTCCAGCCATAATCCCTGTTTGACCGCCATAGATTTCTCCAAATCCATAAGGATCAAAATTGGCCCAGTTCCCAGGATTTAGATGGAACATTCCAACAAGGATAAACAAGGCAAGAGCAGAAAACTTAAGTAAAACCAGCAAGGAATTAAAGCGTAGGACTGCCTTGGCATTCATGAGGACCAAGACGGTGACTAGGACCATCACCAAAATCGGCAAGAGATCCACATAAGTCCCTGCAGCCGGATCAAAAGTCCCATTTAAAGCAGTTGGTAGGCGCCAGCCAAGATTGGCTAACAAACCTTTGAAATAAGCAGCCCAACCCGAAGCTACCCCTGATACGGCTGTCATAAACTCCATCACAGTCAACCAACCAGCAATCCAGGCTGGAAATTCTCCAAAGATGGCATAGAGGTAACTATAGGCTCCCCCAGTTGCAGGGATCCGCGAAGCAAATTCTGCAAAGAAGAGGGCAGATAAGCCGACGCAAAAAGCTGCAATCACAATGGAAACAATTAAGGCTGGCCCGGCTAAATTCGCTGCTGCAGTCCCCGTGATCGTGAAGATCCCGGTCCCCACCATGGCACCAATTCCTAAAATAATCAAATCCCACAATCGTAAATGACGGTTCAGACCCGGGTGTACTTGCCCGAGGCTTTTTTTTCGAAATATATTCATATCGCTTCTCCCATCTAATCAGTCTATTCTATCATACTTGAACAAGAAAAGGGAGACTCTTTTTCCCCCTTTTCTTTCTATTTATCACTTTCCGTCCTATTCTTTTTCAAGGCGCGAATCGTAAACCAATAGTAAATCATCAATCCTATCATAATGATCACCGTAGGCAAAAGAATGGTCATGGTAGAATCCTGAATTCCTTGAGCCAAGGTCCAGCGATGCAAGAATCCAACCACTAAAAAGGCTAAAATAGGAAAGACAAAAGCTCTGCCAATCTCATCTTTCCATTGCCACAATATGAGGGCACCACTAGCTCCTGTCATAAGGAGAGTATCCCATGGATTCGGAACTGTCAACCAAGCAAAAGTTGGCAAGAAACGAACCCCTACTATTTCACTGATGAAATAGATCCCAAGAATGAGGACGACTGCTACATAAATTGCTTTTTTTGACTTCTCTTCTGCAAAAATGAGGCGTCGAAGGAGATAGAAGAGTAGCCCAACGGCTAAAAGCCCTAAAATACCATCCGTTAGATAGACGAGTGGCTTGAGAATCAGGACTGCTTGCGAAGCAAAATCACTTAAGAGGCGATAAAAAATCACCATTCCCGAGATGATTGCCCCATACTTCAGAACGGAGCGCGTGGATTCTTTGGGCATGTTCTCTAGGATTTGGTCTGCCATTCCCTTTGGATCCTGTCCAAAATAGTCCTTGGCCGTCAATCCATCTCCACTTGCTTGCGAAAAATCTACTGCCAGATTATAGACCTGCTCTCTTAAAGCCTTCTCCTCATATAAGAAGCCTGCAAAATTGAAATAATCCCAGAGATCTTGGAAATACGCTTGGTCCTCCTGGCTAAAAGTTTGAACCAAAGCCTGCGTTTCTTCATAATAAATAGCTGATGTCATATTGCTTTCCCCTTTCTTTGGAGACGAAATACAAGGAGGAACAGGACGAGTCCTATAAGAGGGAGTAGCCAACGTAATCCATTAGCAGCTCCTGGATTCACAAAGCGAACACAGCATCCAGTTACAAGGAAAGTCAGCCCCAGTACTAGTAGACTCGTCATCAAACGATCTCTGCTTCTAAAAGCCATAACCGCAAACCCAAGTAGGACTAGGACAGCAAGAGAAATCGCCCAACCATCTGATAAGAAGAGACTCCCAATTTGGCCAAAATAGATCGAAAATAGTCGTACCATGTTCAGAATCACCACCAGGCTGATCACACTGATAAAAATAGCCCGAGGCCACTTCATTTCTCCATAGCTCTGTTTGGACCAAAGCCACAGGATGAACTGACTGAATACCAAGAAATTGAGTAGAAAGACAACATATGTTAAGGGTTGTATTGTCAGTGGCATCATCCAGGTAAAATCCATTAAATAACGCATGCCAACTAAGATCACTCCAAGTATGAAGACTAGTCCCGCATAAGATCCTAAAGAGCGTCTAGGTAACTCTGAAAGAATTTGATCCACCATCGCTCGTGGATCCTTTCCAAAATAATCCACTGCCCGAATGCCTTCTTTCTCAGCAACTTTTAGATCGCAAACCATATTGTAGAGCTGTTCACCGAGTGCCTCATCATCATAAAAATAAGCCTTTGCCCCAATATAGGCCACCATTTTTTTCATATAAGATTGATCCTCCATGTTAAGGTGCATCAATTCAACTGACATTTTTTCTGTATAATCTTCGATCATTCTTCCCCCTCCTTTTTCACGCGTTCTACTTTAATAACCAGATCCTGCCACTGGTTCCAAAATTCCTCCAGACGCTCTCTTCCTTCCTTGGTTAGAGAGAAATATTTGCGATCGGGACCATCTGGAGAGGGCCTCATTTCCCCATGGATAATGCCTTGTTTCTCTAATTTCTGAAGCAAGGGATAAACGGTCCCCGCAACGATTTTATCAAAGCCGGTTTCCTTAAGGCTTTGGATCAATTCATAGCCATAGATAGCCTTTTTGGAGATAATCTCTAGAACACAGCCCTCCAAGACTCCCTTTAGCAATTGGGACTCTTTCATCCTTCTCACCTCTTTCTTCGTCCACTAGTTGGTTTTACATACTAGCTCTTTCACTATTAGTATACTCCACCTAAGCTAGTTTGTAAAGCATAATAGTTGTTTTTTGAAAAATTTTTTATACCTTAAAAAACGCTTAAAATCAAGAGTTTCAGGCATTCGGTTGTGTAAATATACAAAAATAGTTTAAAAAACACTTTATTTTGTGGAGTAAATGGAGTATAATAATTAAAATTATTCAAAAGGAGACACGAATATGAAAAAATCGAAGCTTGCTCTTTTAGCGGGTGTAGCCGCGGCTTCAACGCTTTTCCTTGCTGCATGTGGTTCATCTTCTAACTCATCAAAGGGAACAACCTACAACTACGTGTATGGTACAGACCCTGATTCCTTGAACTATTTGACTTCAAATCGTTCAACTACAAGCGATATTACTACCAACTTGGTCGACGGTTTGTTTGAAAACGACCAACACGGTAACTTAGTGCCTGCTCTTGCTGAGGACTGGTCTGTTTCGAAAGACGGTCTCACTTATACCTACAAGCTTCGAAAAGACGCGAAGTGGTATGATTCAGAAGGAAATGAATACGCTGACGTCACTGCAAAAGATTTCGTAACAGCACTTAAATATGTAGCTGATAAAAAATCCGATGCTCTTTACTTGGTTCAAAACTCAGTCAAAGGCTTGGATGATTATGTGAACGGAAAAACCAAAGACTTCTCAACTGTTGGGGTCAAAGCTGTTGATGATCATACTCTTCAATATACTTTGAACCAACCAGAATCTTACTGGAATTCTAAATTGACCACTTCTACCTTGATGCCGGTCAATGAAAAATTCTTGGAATCAGCAGGGGAAGATTTCGGTAGCGTGAAACCAAATGGTA
>CAUTRO010000056.1:0-7403 GCA_963540685.1 uncultured Streptococcus sp. | reverse complement strand
GCGGAGGTGGGACGACGAAATCGAATTCTAACGAATGACCGATTTCTGTCCCACACTCTTTTTTTACTGCAAGGAAGGTTCGTTGAGTCTATGCAAATGCGAGTCCCGATCATTAAAAGGAAAAAAATGTAAAAAAGACTTGACAAAGCTAATCAATAGCAGTATTATTAACTAGTTAATTAATCGATTAATAAACTGGTTAATAAAATAATATAGAGGTAAAGGATGATGAGGAGAAAAATGAAGGTTTTAGGACTCTTGTTCCTCGGTTTCTTTCTGCTTACAGCTTGTGCTAGTCAAGGAAATGCAGGAAAGCCCCCTTCTAGAAAAGGCCTTAAAATTGTTACGAGTTTTTATCCGATCTATGCCCTGGTCAAGGAAATTTCTGGTGATCAAAATGACATCTGGATGGTTCAGTCAGGTGCAGGGATTCATGATTACGAGCCCTCAACCAAGGAAGTGGCGCAGATCTATGATGCGGATGTATTTGTCTATCATTCTCAAACCCTGGAATCATGGGCTGGTCGTTTAGATCCTAACTTACAAGGTTCCAAGTTGCAGGTGATCGAAGGCAGCCAAGGAATGACCCTTGATAAGGTAGCTGGCTTAGAGGATGTTGAGGCTGGTCAGGGAAAGGAAGACAAGCACTTGTATGATCCGCATACCTGGTTGGACCCAGTCAAGGTCGCAGAAGAAGGAAAGATCATCGCTCAGCGCTTGGGAGAGATCGATCCCAAAAATAGGAAGCACTATCAGGCCAATGCCCAACAGCTTGAAAAGCGTTGCGAGGAATTAGTAGCCCACTACCAGCCTATCTTTGACAAGGCCAAGCAAAAGACGTTTGTAACCCAACACACCGCCTTTTCTTATCTGGCCAAACGCTTTGGTCTCAAGCAGTTAGGGATTGCAGGGATTTCTCCAGAGCAAGAACCGACTGCCCGGCAATTGGCGGAGATACAGCAGTTTGTCAAAGATTATCAGGTAAAAACGATCTTTGTGGAGAAGCACACGTCATCAAAGGTGGCAGATAGTATTGCCAAAGCAACAGGGGCACGTGTCAAAGTATTGGATCCTCTGGAAGCCGATCCGCAAAACGATAAAGATCTATTAGAAAATTTAGAAGGAAATATGGCGAGTTTAGCCAAGGAATTAGAGGAGTAACTTAAGGATGAAGAAAAAGGGAACGATTGGAATTGTAGCGACTTTGGGACTGGGACTCTGTGCCTATGCGCTTAGTCAGCAGCCACAAGTCAAGGAAGAGAAAAAGAATCAAATTCAGTATCTACACGCAGAAAAGAAACCGTCATCGACTGCTTCTAGCAAAAAGGAAGACAGCATCCAAGCAGTCAATGCCAAGGAAAAGACGCAGGCGGAGCAGATTGTCATCAAAATTACGGATGAAGGCTTTGTCACTTCTCATGGGGATCATTTTCATTACTATAGTGGCAAGGTCCCGTTTGATGCGATCTTTAGTGAGGAGTTGATTTTGCGAGATCCAACTTATCAGCTCCAAGAAGCTGATATCGTGAGCAAGGTCAAGGATGGCTATATCATTAAACGCGCTGGTAAATACTATCTCTACTTAAAGGATGCTCAGCATACGGTCAATGTGCGCTCGATTGAAGAGATCGCTCAACAACAAAAAGGAGGCGCTAAAGAAGAAGGGGAAACGGGATCGGTACAGGCGAGCTCCTCGCACAAAGGGGTCAAAACCCGAGATTTTCGTCAACCAAGTCAAGCGCTAAAAGAGGGAAAGACCCTTGAAACGCTGACTACTAAGAACCATACAGGAGGAGGCTATCGTACCGATGATGGGTATGTCTTTAGTCCTGGAGATGTCATTTCAGATACAGGGGATGGCTTTATTGTGCCCCATGGCGGACATTACCATTATATTCCCAAGAGTGCTTTATCTGCTGGCGAGTTAGCAGCAGCCCTCTCTGTCTTAGGTGGTCAAAGTGGTCATCAGGCTGGAAGCTCGCACTTAGCTAGCCCAAGTGCAGAAGCAAGCAAGAATCAAGGGACTCCAGATCAAGCCTCTCCAAGCCAAGGAAAACAAGCTAGTAGTCAGCTGGCAGCCAGTCCGACTCATACAGAGACGACACCAGTGCCATCTAGACCGGCTACCTCGAAACCGAGTCCAACGCTCAGCAATCTGATGGAAGAATTGCAGAAAACACCTCTGACTTCTCGTCATGTGGAATCTGATGGTTCTGTCTTTGATCCGAGTAAGATTACCAAGTGGACCGATCAAGGAATTGTCTACCCTCACGGGGATCACTTCCACTTTATCCCTTACAGTTCCCTCTCTCCTTTAGAGCGTGAATTGGCTCGGCAATTCCAACTGCTTCGGGCCCAAGGTGCTACCACACCTGCAGAAATCAGTCCAAGCCTCCCTTCAAGTCCAAGTACAAAACCAGTTGAGCATGACCACGAACATGAACATGAACATGAGCATGAGCACAGTCATGACCATGAGCACGAAGGGGATCACGATCATGGATTCCACGCAGAAAAGGTCATCAGTAAGGACGAGGACGGCTACATGGTCGCTCATGGCAACCACGCCCATTATTTCTACAAGAAAGATCTTTCTCCTCAAGAGATTGCAGCGGCGGAAGCAACTCTAGCTGGCAAGAAGGAAGAGGATAAGGGACAGCCACTGACAGATGATGTTGCCAGCTATTCTCGCGATGCCTCAGATGAGGAAAAGATCCAGTATATCAGCAAGACTTACGGCGTCCCTCGCGAGGCTATTAAGATTTCCAATGGTTTCTTTGTCTTTAACAACCCCGATCAAGAATACGATCCGACCCACATCCACCCGTATGCTGTTCGTAAGGAACATGTACGGATTCCGCTTGAAACGGGCAATCCTGAACTAGACTTTATCAATGAACTCTATGCAACAGCGCTTCGTTCAGGAATTTCTCCTTATAGCCTTCAGATTGAAAATGGTCAGTTTGTCATCCCACATGGCGATCACAACCACTATATCAAGGTGCAATCAGCAGGACTAGCAGACTACTTAGCCCATCGCCTTCCAACGATTCAATCGCCATACAAAAAAGGAGACTTGGATAAAAAAGCAGTAGAGGATAGGGTCAACCAACTCTTAGCAGAAAGCCGGACTCTGTACGCCTCTGATCCATTGCAGCAACGACGGATTGAGCTCATTTTGGGCCACTTCTTGGAAAACGTCAAGAGTTTCCCAAGTAACTCAACGGAAGGCTACCTAGCCAGTCTCAACCAGGTTGACCAGCAATACATTCATGCGACTCAAGCGGTCAAACCAAAAGAAGAGACAGCCTTGGACCGTCGCTACCAGGAATTGCTGGAACAAGTGCGCTTGCTAGACACAGAAGCTTTCCAACTGAAGAAGGAAGGATTGGTCTCACAACTGCAGGAAGCCTATGCTGCCAAGGACAGCAAGCGTTTAGAGCAGGAAGGGAAGCTATTAGAGGCTGTTCAGGAGATGCAAGATCGGACGGGTGTGACATCGGTAGACTATCTCAAGTACTTCTATCAAAGCTTGAGCGATGCACGTTTGACACCAGAATTGCGCACCAAGGCGGCTGATCTAGCCTTGAAACTCTATCGGGCCCAAGACTTTGAAGAAGCCTGGGATTCCAAGGCTCACTTCATGGAACTCTACCAAACCAAACAGGCAATAGACCAGCTCTTCTCTCAAGACAAAGGCCAAACCTATCCTCTTGAAAAAACAGTTTTGGATCAAAAAGGAAGTCAAGCCCCATCTTATAACTTAGCGGTTTACGATTTCCTCAAGGGCTTGTATGGAGAGTTGGACAAGGCGACAGAAGCCCGTCAACGAACCAGCATACTGACAGCCCTCTCAGAGCAAATCCAGTCGCTCTTGCCACAAGTCGAAGACCAAGGCAAACGAACTGCATTTGAAGCAGGTTTGGCTCAGCTTGAAAATGAGACGGATCCAGATAAGGCGATTTTAAGTGGGCAAGCTCTGTTACGTGACATCAGTGACATCCTTGAAAAGCAAAAACAAAAGCAAACGGAAGCGCCTCAGATTGGGGATGTCGCCCTTTATCAACAGCTCTATAACCAATTGATGGCTCTTCACCAACAATTGCAGGACAAGGGAGCTAGTGATGATCTGTTTGATCGTTTGGAAGCTCTCTTTGATCAATTGGCGAATCCAAAGACTGACAAGGCAGCCTTACTAGAGGCTATCAAAGCCTTTCAGGCAGAGTTAGCAGCAGCGCCATCTGCTACCGAAGTGACCAAACCAGCTAGCACAATTGAAACGCCTCTAGCTACAAGTCCGGTAGAAACAGAAGCACCCGCTTCAGAAGGAAACAATACTGCCACAAGGGAGACAGAAACAGAGCCTGCAAGCCCAGCTTCCACAGAAGAAAGCCAGCCAGATGCTTCATCTTCTCAGAACCAATAGAAAACAGAAAATCATCTGAAAGACATTTCAGATGATTTTTGCGTCATAGAAAGGAGTAAGAATGGTACAGAGCGAGTCCGATTTATTTGAAACTGAATCCTTCATAGATGAGTTCTGCTTTTGGATTAATCTTACTAAAGGTTTGGGCAAAAGCATGCATCATTTTTGTCGGTCCACACATAAAGATCGTAGTGTTATCTGTTAAGGGGTAGTTGCTGAAGTCTAAATAGCCCTCTACCTGGCTATTAACCAGATGAAGATCTAAATTTGGATTTTGCTCTGCGTATTCTCTGAGGAAATCAAGGTAGACGGCATTTTCTTCACCATTATAGGCATAATAGAAGCTAACTTTCTCTTGGAGGTCTTTCTTTTCACGAAGGTAGGAAATGAAAGGAGTAATCCCAATCCCTCCAGCGATCCAAACCTGCTGGTCTCGACCTTCTTTCAGCAACATATGCCCATAGGCACGGTCGATGCTAACCCGACTGCCTAGTTTTAGTTCATTGTAGATTTGCTGGGTATGATCTCCGGATGCCTTGACCGTAAAGAAAATTCGATTGCCCGATCCACCTGAAATGGAGAAGGGGTGGGGAGCCTTTTCAAATCCTTTTTGATGGATTCTTAGAAAGGCAAATTGGCCGTATTCGTAGCTAAAGTCTTGGCTAAGTTGGATTTCGATTTCCGTGGTGTCCTTGTTGAGGTGTTTGAGGCCAATGATTTTCCCAAGATAAGGGAAGGAAATAGTTTGGTAGAGGAAAATGATATAGAATCCAGCTGCTAGACCCAGGATGGCAAAGAGGCCAACGACCAAAGACAAAAGGCTAGGTTGAGTCAGGCGTGCCCCCATCATCATGTACACGTGAAGGAGACCAAAGATATAGGCTAAGTAAACCAAGCGATGAATCCAGCGCCAGGATTCATACTTGAGAAATTTTCCAAGAAAAGCAACCAAGACGATGCTGACAAAAAGAAAAATCCCTATGTTTCCCAACTGAGCAGCCAAGTGAGATCCCCACAGACCACCCATACTGATATTATGGAAAGCCAGAAGAATCAGTGAAAAAACGGCCATGACTTTGTGAATGGCATACATGTTTTCAATTCCATGAAAGAGAACTTCCAAATGCGCTGAGCGGGTTGCTAATAAGAAGGTCCAAGAGAGGGTAGTTAAAGCTAGTCCAGGGATGATAAAATTGGTCATTCCGGATGTGAGCCAAGCAAAGATGGTCAGTGCTAAGCTGGCTACGATAAGGGTTATTCCTTTAATTGATTTCATATGATTCTCTTTCTATATAAAAAATTTGGTCACACCATTTGATGTAAACGATATTAGTATATTGTATAAAATAGAGTTGAAATGGTCAATCTTGGTGCTCAAGGAGCAGAGGTGAGGGAGACTCGACTGCTTTTTTTCGCTTGAAAAATACAGCCATTTGAACCAGAATACGGGGAACCGTCTGCCAGTTTTTCCAAGCTTGGACACGAGTATCGAGGAGTTGTTTAGCTAAACGTTCCAGCATTTCTCGCTCGGTGGGATCTAAATCCTGAGCATTTTGGAGGATTTTTTTTGCCTTAGCGAGCTGTTTAAAATCCGTTAGATCATTGATCGAAGTGATACCGGCATCTAAGAAGAGGCCGAAGAAGGTATCGAAAAATTTCTTGCGCTCGTCTGCTGATGTCTCGCGAACCCATTGCTTTAAGGTAAGGTCCGTCTGCTGGCTATCCGGACTGGTCTCAGTAACCGTCACAAAGCTGAGGTCCATGGTGTCCCAAGTAAAGGCATCGTGTTGGGCAAAGCCACCAAAGGAGCGACTTTTGACAATGGTCGTCGGTTCTGGAACCTCCAACATCATGCCAACGATAGAACCTTGAGGGACAAAGCGATGAATTTTTGGAGACGTGCGCTGGTAGCCTGGGGTTTCGATAATGGCCTTGTTGAGACCAGGAGCATCGTAGCTATAAATAGCGTCGACCCGTTCAAACAGATCATCTGGAAGATAAGAGCAGGCGTAGGCTGCGAGATTGCCCCCTTTGGAGTGGCCGGCTACTATGAAACGTCCTTTTGGAAATTCTTTCATGACATTTTGCAGGTAGCTGGCTGCCCGTTTTTGGGCTGGGACATGGTCCATATAGGTCATGTGGAAGTCTTCCTTCCAGCCGATCAAGGTATCATCCGTCCCTCTGAAAACGACCAAATACAGATCTAAGGTGAGTCGATAAGTCATGGCCGCGAACTGTTTTTGCACATCAGGATCATACTCATCCACATAGTTGAGAAGTTTGATGTTCTTAAAGCGCTTAGAAGTAGCTAGCTCATCGACTAATTGGAGGTGCTGGTGACTCACGGTGAAATTGGTGGTCCGGTCGACAAGTTCCATCGCATCAGACAGGCGCACTTGGATCCCTGTTGTATCTCCTTGAGGCACAATATGTCCAAAGGGCAGATAAGTCAGCTCTGTCAATGCGAGGACATCCAGTTCCTTGAGGGGACGGTCATAGATGGAATCGTAAGTCACTTCTTTTAGGTAATCAAAAATCGTCGACATCTGTGCCTCCTGTGTCTTCTTTCTATCAGTATAGCATAAAAATGGGAGTAGAAAAAGCAGCTCCTGTTAAGAAGGTTACGCTCGATCTTTTTCTCTGCTTTTGAATCTGTTATAATAGGAAGAAGAAAAAAAGAAGGAAAGAAAGCCATGCATAAAATTCTCTTAGTGGAAGATGATGAAATTATTCGCCAACAGGTCAAACAATTATTGGAACAATGGGGCTATGAGGTGGTCGCGGTCGAGGATTTTATGGATGTCCTTGGGATCTTCGTCGCAAGTACCCCCCACTTGATTCTCATGGATATTGGCCTGCCGCTCTACAATGGTTACCACTGGTGCCAAGAGATTCGCAAGGTGTCAAAGGTTCCGATCATGTTTCTTTCTTCACGGGATCAAGCCATGGATATTGTCATGGCCATCAATATGGGTGG
>CAUTRO010000055.1:0-7461 GCA_963540685.1 uncultured Streptococcus sp. | reverse complement strand
GTAAACGTTTAAGTTCCTCCATCAATCGGTTATTGTCGGCATCCACTAATTCAAACCGCCTCAGCAGAGATTTGTTTTCATCGGTCAGCTCTGCTACCTGCATTTCAAGATTCGACTGTGCGCCTGCTGACCTTTTGAGAGCCCTATTGTCTTCAGAGAGTCGCTTACAGGCCAGCTGCAGTTCGCTCTGTTCGAACTTCAAGCGATCAAAAGATTCCTGCATCTCCTGTGTTGGGCGTATGGCAAGGTCATCGCGCAGCTTTTTAATTTCCTCTTCATAGGTTTTCAACTTCAGTAAAACAGCGGCTGGGTCTTCATCACCGAGTTTTTGCTTCAATTCTTCAAAGTTTGAAATGAGGACACTGCTCATTTTGATGGATTCTCTCAAACGGGCAATTTCATCATTAAGTGCAGACTTTTCACTCTCGAAAGATTGCTTCCGTTCAGCAACTTTGTCATTCACCTCAAGATTCAAATTTGATTCTCTTTCCTCAAGTTGGTCTTGTCTGGATCGAAGGCGCTGCTTTTGATACTCAAGCTCATCCTTGAGTTCATCAAGCTCAGCCTGATCCTTCAGGAGAGCCTTTCTTTTTTGTTCGAGCTCATCCTTTTCCTGTTGAATCGCCACCTCATGAACTTTCAGTCTATCAGCTATCTCTTTCTCCAAGCTTGCTATTCTGGATGCCCTCTCCTCCGAAAGTTCTTTTTCAATGGCAGTCAGAGCATTTGCCCGTTTTGACTCCAGCTCCTTTTCCTGTTCTTTCCGAAGATTGAATAGCTCGTCATCAAGCTTTGCTCTGTCATCTGCATATCCTGTGTCTCTTTGTATTTCAGCCTTTTGAATTTTCAGTTCTCGCTGTCGCAATTCTTCACTTTTGCTTTGAATATGCTTCCATCTTTCAGTTGCGTTCTCTTCTCTTTCTTTTAATTGCTCTATCACCTCTGAAAACTTCTCTTTAAAAAGTTCAGGGAAACCATTCTTTGCCTGAAGCTCCATCTCTTCAAGCTGAACACGTTTGTCATTCAGCTCAGCTTCCTTTTTAGCTATCGCGTCTTTAGCGTCCTTTAGTGCTTGTTCCTTTTGAGCGATATAGGTCTCTTTTTTGCTCAGAGAATCTTCTAATTCTTTCAGTTCTTGTTGCTTATTCAGGAGGCTAGCCTCTGTTACGTTCATAGAATTATCCGCCTGTTCGGCCTGTTAATTACCTACCTACGGCTGAGCGTTCTGCTTGTTCTTGTTGTCCATTAGAAGACCTCCGCTATTATATTGATTGCTTTGAATACATGTTTTTTCAACGACTCCAAGTCGTCTTGTGAAAAGTCAGATTGTTGTTTGTTGCCGTGTCCACGCAGCCGGATCAAATCCGCAACAAAATCAATGAATGCTGGATCTGATTTCTGAAGCTGAATCAGTTCGCTTTCTGACCCCAAAAGGAAAACGGCAAGAAGATGGGCTCCCAGTGTTGTGCTTGAGCCCTGAACGGTACGATAAAGTCGTTTGGTATTTACCGTACTGATTTGTTCGGGAATGACATCAGGTGTAGGATAAAACTCGGATTGAACAATTTTTTCAATCGCTTCGTCCCTTAGGTTTGTTCGGTTTTTGACTGATGATCTCCGGTCTTTGGCAACTTCAAACAACGACAACTGCATAATGGATGCTAGCAAATTTATGTAGAGCTGAAGCTGCTCATCATCCAGAGTCTCCCTCTGGCTTAAGATCGTTACTTTGACCAACTCTTCGCGTAACGACGGGGAAACAGCTTGAACAAATCCAAGCCCCAATGACTTGTCCAGTTCGATCCTTGCCTTCAATCTGACCTGATCAATGTCTCTTTTCTGCTTTGTTTTGGCAGTGTAGGTATCGTCAGTTATATCCGGTATTAGCGAATGGATGAGTCGAGTGGTTCTATCGCGATAGCCCTCAAGGGTTTCCAATGAAAGTTCAACATCTGTAGAGTTTCCATGGGATACTGGGTCCCTGACTTCTTTCAGTATATTGATAAAAGAAAGACATCTTGAGTCTTCAATGGCCAGATTATTAAGCGGATGTTTGGGATCATTTATCGCCCCGGCTATTGCCAGAGCCAGTAGCGGCTGCATCTCGGAAACACCACGGTCAATAGCTCTAATTTTACCGGGTTGAACTTGAAGTAGGGCTTTCACACTGTCCGAAACATCAAATCCAATCTTGGTGGCAAACGAGCACAGTATCTTGTCATTTTCACGGTAGGACTGTGACGAGAACAAGCGTTCCCAGTGAGTCACCGGATTATCAGATACAATAAATCGAAACGCCCACTCTATGGCTTCATACAAGGCAACTACCGCGAAGCCGGTCAAACGGACAAATTCCTGCTCATCATTAGATGAGTCGATCTTGATTTTTTCAGCATCAGACAGATACTCTTGTGCGCGTCGAAGTGGGCGAGTTATCAGTGGATATTTCTTCAACCCGTCCGCCACTGAAGATTCATTTTCAGCCTCTTCATTGCTCTGGTCGGGGATCAGCCTGTCGATAACACCCTTATTCTTCAAGTCGATGACCCACTGCCAGTCCTGAGAAGTAAGGTAATTAGCAAAACTTTCAGAGAAGCCAAAGCCACATCCATCCGTCACCAGAAGGTCTGAGTTGCCTATTTGGATAAGAACATTGCAATGCAAGTAAACCAGTTCCGGATTTTCATGTAAGGATATGGCTTCGGCCATTGGAACCGGAGGCGGGTACTGATCAATAGCTTGGTTCAACAGAGCATACCGTCGATATTTCTTCTTAAACTCTCTTATAGCTCTGATGACATCGTTGGAGTCAGGAACCGTTTTCCAGAAAGAGTCTTTTGCAGGGCGTATCTGTCTTGCACTTACCCTCGACTTCTCATTGGTTGGATTGATTAGAAAATCAATAAATCCGCTGTCACCAATCCTTGAGATTTTTTTATAGCTCAACTGATCCGTGCTGACATAGGGAAGAAGTTTCCCGGACAGCAGATCGATAAACACTGTACCCACGGTGTATTCCAGATTACCGTCTGATTTATTTTGCCACTCGTTCAGAAGTTCCTGTCCGATCTCAGATAACTCATACCGGTCATTCAAAAGGCCTAGATGGTTGAGACGATTCTGAATAAAGGCCACCAGTTCCTTTTCCAGACAAGTGAGCAGCGCAATCTTTTCTGTATCGCCAGATTCAATCTCTGTTATTTTTAAAACAGTTTCCTCAAATATATTGAGTCTACTTTGTTTCTTTTTCGGAATAGAAATACTGAAAGCATGGCATGGCCAAAGAATATCTTGTTTCACTGCTATATTTAACCCATCTAATGTTTGATGGAAACTAATTATTTTAGGGCGATGATCTTTTGGTTTTGAACTCATAGGATTACTCCCTGTTCATAGCACAAATCATAGAAGTTTTTCAGAGCTGGAACAGCATCCATAGCTATCTGGGTGTTCGCAAGAGTGCTGTCTCCCACAATGGCTAAAACCTTCTTCTGACGGCTCATGCTGACGCAGAGGCGGTTTTCCGACATGAGATGGCCGAATAGCTTTTGCTGCTTCTTTTTGTAATCCTCCTCGTTGCGTATATGAGGCGGCAAGGCGTTCATATCCTGAGACCTCACCATGGAAAGAAACACAATATCGAATTCCATACCCTGGAAAGCATCGACAGTGCCGATACGGAGCCGCTCTTCACCACTTCCAAGAAAGCGGTATTCCTGACATATCTGCCATGTATCATCCTGTGCACGTTCTGTGATACCGAATTTTTTCAGGGCTTCATAAACAGCAAATACTTGGGCCTTATAAAAACTGATGACGCCAAAGCTCAGCCCAGAACCTTTTTCAGAGCCAATCCACTTATTCACATACTCTGCTATAACCTTGGCTTCAGATATTCTCTGCCTGCTTCGGCTAGGCAAAACATCTTCCTTTCCTTGACTATTAGGGACATTAATCCAAATAGCCGCTTTGTTTTCTATGCCCGGAAGGCGTTGCTCAAAGTGGCTCGCAGATAATGGAGACCGGTAACCCTCATTATATTTCCGATAGAAATTATTGCTGACAAAATCCCCCAACAGCGGGTGTGTTCGGTACTGAGCATCCAACGTTACTGTTCGTTTGACACGATCTTTCTCTTCCAGTTTTTTCAGGCGATTGAACAGATACTCAAACATGCTTTTCTTGACAAAATCGACATCAACTGGAGGACCAGATGAATCGTCACCTTCCAAAGCTCTCGCGACCTCCTCATCAATCAAATGAGGCAACTGTCTGTGGTCCCCGACTAGGATTATTCTTTTTTCAGCCTGAGACATCGGGATAAGCAGGTCTCGCGGGCTAGTTCTCGCGGCCTCATCTATGATCACCGTATCGTACTTGATCATTTCCGTTCGCTGATCATATCGGACGTTTTTATTCTTTGAGCGGATGATGTCTTTCCCGACCGCCTGTTGAGTAGTTGCAGCATACACAAAGTTGTAGTCCTCTATGGCCTCACGAACGCCATCAGGATTGTCTTCAAGCTCATGTAAAAACTCAGCCAGAATTGCATCCCGTTTATTGGTTGAACTGAGTTTTTTCTCCAGAAGTTGAGATACCGTTGCCACCAATCTCAAAACATCCTCTCTTGGTTTTTCTGTTCTGAAGTCGGGCGAAGGCAGATATCTATAGAGTAGCGATTCTTTCAGCCCTCTCAGCTCTGAAAGAAAACTCAGCGACTTACCGCTGCGCCAACGGGCCGCTTTTTTAAGAACGCTTAAATCTAAATTGGCTGATTCGTCTTCGATCTTATTCAGCAAATCGACCGCTCTTGCGGCTCCATCGTCTTCAAAGGCTGCTTCACTGACACGCAGAGCTCGAACGAGCTGCAAGGTAGAAGGATCATTCGACTTCAGTTCCATTTTCAGGGAATTGATGATTTCCTCAGCCTCACTGGTGATATCCTCAGAAATCACGTCTCTGGGTAAACCGAGAATACGCTTCATTAAACTGACGGTGTTGCTCTTCGAGGGACACAATGAGTATGTGATAAACAGCTCTGCCAGTCTTACCTGCTCCTCAGTCTGAGCTATTTGAGGATTCTTGTTTCGAATACTCTCAGCGACACTGGAGCACCATTGGTTAATTTTTTCCGTGATAGCATCCACCGTAAACTCTGAATCACCGGACCTTTTGCCAAACTTAACTGCCGGAAGGGCATTAACGCTCAGCCTTGCAACTATATTCTCCACTGCATCATGTTGAAAACCTGAGACAAGTATCTGACCTCTTATCGATTTGGTTTTGTCATATTCCTCATTGAGCCTTTCAAGAATTGCTGTAACTACCGTTGTTTTTCCTGTACCCGGTGGCCCCTGAATAAGAGCGATGTCCGGGGTGTTTAATGCGACGTCGATGGCCTCTATCTGTTTAGGAGTTGGATCATGCTTGAAAATTTTCTCTCTCACAAAGGACGTTAAAGGCTTCAGTTTGGTGACACGCTGTATGTCCGGGAGTGTTCCTCCTTCTTCAATCAGCAGGCCAAGAAGCGGGTTAGCACAGCGTCCTTCCAGAATGGCTGAACGTGCCCGCATTCGTCTTTCAATCTGAATCTTGTCGCCATTGATGGACAGAATCAAAAACATCTGACCAGACGGAATTGACGGCAGATCCAATTCAATGCTGGTTTTTGAAATCTTAAGGATCGGGGCATAAACAGAAGCTGGCATTTCAGCATCGTTCTTTTTCTGATCCTTTTTGGTTGCGAATTCTTCTTCCAGAGCCTTGCTGTAGGCTTCCCATGTAAGATCAGGATTCTTGAGGTATAAAGGCTGCTCGGAGGTGATCTCTATCTCATCCTCTTCGGTAAGTTGATCCGGAATAGACGACACAAAGAACTTAACGCCTTTTGTTGTCTGCTCTGTGCCATGAAAATCTATTCGACCTACGGCTTTCGCCCTTGCCAGCAGCATTTCACCTTCAATTGCGCCGTACTCGTCCCACTGTTTCAAGTAACTCCCGGTCTCCTTGGTAAGTTGACTCATCGCTCCAGCGGCTAAAGCCCGAATGCGACCTGTCTTGGTGTAGTCAGAAAACAGGACCGCACCCCTTGCCAGACGTAATGATCCTTCACTCTTCTGGTTATCCTTAAAGACCGCTTTAGTCGCAAAATAGATGTCCTTTGACTTATCGACATTGCGCCTTTCAACCGGGATACGAACTCTCTCTCCATAGATAGAGAATTCCCGGTACTTCTCCTGCACAATGGCTTGGGAGTCGGGCGAGTCTTCATCCTCAGGAATATCCGCTTCAAAGTCAGCCTTGGCGGATGGGCCGCTCATGAGCAGAAAGAAATCTTCGCCGCCAACGCTGATTTTGCATTTATCGTTTAATACGCTCCCCAGCTCTTCAGCTCCATTGAAGCGAATGCCATTTTTTTTAGCCGTTGATTCTATGCGCTCATCAATGCCGATCTCCACGTCGCCAATTTCAACAATTGCGCCATTGAAAAAAATGATTTTAACAAGCGCACTTCCGTCCTTGGCAACCTGCATTACCTCGGCAAGATGCGCACAACCTCTTTTCAGATGAAAATTCAGATCCTTTCCGACCGAGGGATCACGAAGCTGCACACTCCACTGCTGGCCATCGATTCTCAATCTGTATGCCTGTCCGGTACTGTTGGATGCGATATATCCAATACCAATGTTTGGAGTCTCTACGGACAGTTCCGGTTTCAACCATAATTCAAAGGTAATTTCAGCATTTATGTCTTTCAGTTTCATTTGCCACCTCTGCTAATCATGCATTTAACCAGCCGAGGACTATTCAAATGTGCGAACATCCAGAACTGAACATCCGGCGTTACCCGGTCTATTTTCATCTGTGAATAGAGTTTCTGAAAACCTCTTTGCGGGTGACTGTCAGCAGCAACGGACAAATCGGCTTTTCCGTGGTCTGCCTTTTTAATCAGAATGTCATTATCGCTTGAAGAAATAAGTACCTCTGCTGTATCCGAATCAAGCATTGCAAATTCATCAAAGACTCGCCTCGGTACAGTCAGTTCTGCACCCTGCGAGATCTCACGTACATAGCGCCAGCATGGTGAGTTTAGGGGCTTGTCAGGTCCATTCCATCGATATGACTCAAGGATGAACACCTGCGGCCTCTGCGTTTTACAGTAAGGACAATTGTGACCCTCTGTTTCCGGGTGAATGAAATCATAGTAATAGTTCATCAAGCAGCCCGGGCATGTGACGGTCATATCCGCTGCCTGAGCGAGAGCTTCAGGCCAGTGATAGATTGTCGGCCGCAACAAAGGGGATGTCCTTCCCTGTCCGAATGTGCCCTCAAACAAAGCGGTCAGCTTCTCTGTAAGAAGAAGGGATCTGGGTAGGCCGCTGTCGGAAGAGTTGGAATCATCATCTTGGTCATCAACCCAAGGGAACAATCCGGCATAAGCTTTATCTTCAATATCTTCGT
>CAUTRO010000054.1:0-7503 GCA_963540685.1 uncultured Streptococcus sp. | reverse complement strand
CGATTATGTGAAACAACATTTGGAAGTATTGTCTGATGCGATTGCCGATGGGGCAAACGTCAAAGGCTACTTCATTTGGTCGCTCATGGACGTCTTCTCTTGGTCTAATGGGTATGAAAAACGCTATGGTCTCTTTTATGTGAATTTGAAACCCAAGAGCGCTATCCGAAAAAATCGGCTCACTGGTACAAGAAAGTAGCAGAAACGGGCATCCTTGAATAAAGGTCATCTGGAACAGATTTTGTTCCAGATTTTTTATTTTTACTGGACGAAAGGCTTTTAAACGGATCACTTCTTTCAGTCTCTAATTTATGGTATAATAGGACGATACTGTAATAAGGAAAATAGAATGAATATACAACAATTACGATATGTAGTGGCGATTGCCAATAGCGGTACTTTTCGTGAGGCTGCTGAAAAAATGTATGTGAGTCAGCCAAGCCTATCTATTTCAGTACGTGATCTGGAAAAGGAACTGGGCTTTAAAATTTTTCGTCGAACGAGTTCGGGGACATTTTTGACCCGTCGGGGAATGGAATTTTATGAAAAAGCGCAGGATGTGGTCAAGGGGTTTGATGTTTTTCAAAATCAATATGCAAGTCCTGAAGAAGAGAAGAAAGAATTCTCCATTTCTAGTCAACACTATGACTTTTTGCCACCCTTGATGACGGAATTCTCGATTCGTTACCCGGAAAATAAAAACTTTCGTATCTTTGAGTCAACGACGGTTCAAATTTTGGATGAAGTGGCTCAGGGGCATAGTGAGTTGGGGATTATTTATCTCAACCGTCAAAATACCAAGGGGATTATGCAACGGGTCGATAAATTAGGACTTGAAGTGGTGGAATTAATTCCCTTTGAGACCCATATTTATATTCGCAAGGGGCACCCTCTAGCCAAGAAGAAAAAACTGGTGATGGAAGATCTGGCCCAATTGCCAACTGTTCGCTTTACCCAAGAAAAAGATGAGTACCTCTATTATTCAGAGAACTTTGTCGATACCAGCTCGAGCTCCCAAATGTTTAATGTAACCGACCGGGCTACCTTGAATGGGATCTTAGAGCGGACAGATGCCTATGCGACAGGTTCTGGCTTTTTGGACAGCCAGTCTGTGAATGGGATCACTGTGATACCGCTTGAGGACAACTTGGACAATAAGATGGTCTATGTCAAACGTGAAGAGGTGGACCTCTCGCCTGTAGCAGAGAAGTTTGTCGAAGTCATGGTCGAATATTTTGATCAAAAGAGGTAAGTCATGAAGAGAAAAACAATGGTTCCGGTAGCGATCGTGTTATTGGTCCTACTGGATCAGTTGGTCAAATGGTATGTGGTGAAGAACATTCCACTGGGGGTCGTTAAGCCTTTTATCCCCCATGTGGTTAGTCTGACCTATCTTCAAAACACAGGTGCTGCTTTTTCGCTTCTTGAAAATCAGCAATGGTTCTTTAACCACAAAACACTACTAGTGATGGTGGGGGCCTTTTACTATCTCTATAAGCACCTCAAGGGATCGCTATGGATGGTGACGGGCTTGACCTTGATCATTGCAGGTGGCTTGGGGAATTTTATCGATCGCCTGCGTCAGGGCTTTGTGGTCGATATGTTCCACTTAGATTTTATGAATTTTGCCATTTTTAACGTAGCGGATAGCTATTTGACAGTTGGAGTTTTCTTGCTCCTAATCCTGATGTTGAAAGAGGAAACGCATGGACATTAAAATTGAAGTAGCCGGTGCGCGACTGGATAAGGCTTTAGCGGATTTGACCCCCTTGTCACGAGCTGTTGCTAGTGAGCAGATCAAGGAAGGAAAAGTTCTGGTCAATGGAGAGGTGAAAAAAGCCAAGTATACGGTCAAAGAAGGGGACATCATCCAGTATGAAGTTCCAGAAGTGGAAGAGGTCAGCTATGAAGCAGAAGATCTGCCCTTAGACATCGTATATGAGGACCAGGATGTTGTGGTAGTCAATAAACCCCAAGGCATGGTGGTGCATCCAAGTGCGGGCCATACTAGTGGGACCTTGGTCAATGCGCTCTTATACCATGTCAAAGACCTTTCAGGAATTAATGGGGAATTGCGTCCAGGAATCGTCCACCGGATTGACAAAGACACGTCAGGCCTCTTGATGGTCGCAAAAAATGACCAAGCCCACGTCGCCTTAGCAGAGGGCCTAAAAGACAAAAAATCTCTGCGGAAGTATTGGGCCATTGTCCATGGCAATCTTCCTAACGATCGGGGCATGATCGAAGCACCAATTGGTCGTAGTGAAAAAGACCGGAAAAAACAAGCGGTTACTGCTAAAGGCAAGCCTGCCGTGACCCGTTTTCAAGTCTTGGAACGCTTTGGAAATTACACCTTGGTAGAGTTGCAACTGGAGACCGGCCGCACCCACCAAATTCGGGTGCACATGGCCTATATTGGCCATCCAGTGGCTGGAGATCCTGCTTATGGTCCTAAGAAGACACTCAAAGGACAAGGTCAGTTTCTTCATGCGCGGACACTCGGCTTTACCCACCCAAGAACAGGTGAGACTTTGGAATTTACGACAGAAGTGCCAGCGATCTTTGAGGAGACACTGGAAGACCTTCGAAAAGGATAATGAAGATGACTGAATGGAGATTCAGTCACTTTCATTAAATTCGAAATAACTAGTATTAGAAAGAACCATAGATATGAAAGCAAAACGAATCGTCTTTAAAGTAGGGACCTCGTCTTTAACGAACCCAGACGGGAGCCTCTCCAGACAGAAAGTCAAGGTCATTACCCAGCAGTTGGCTCTCTTACATGAATCAGGTCATGAGTTGATCTTGGTTTCGTCAGGGGCAGTTGCTGCTGGGTTTGGTGCCCTTGGTTTTAAAAAACGACCGACCAAGGTGGCTGACAAGCAAGCCTCTGCGGCAGTTGGTCAAGGTTTATTGATGGAAGAATATACTGCTAATCTTCTTTTACGCAACATTGTTTCTGCGCAAATTTTATTGACCCAGGATGACTTTGCGGATCAACGACGCTATAAGAATGCCCATCAGGCCCTTTCTGTCTTACTCAACCGTGGAGCTATTCCAATCATCAATGAAAATGATACAGTCTCTATTGCTGAGTTAAAAGTAGGAGACAATGATACCTTGAGTGCGCAAGTTGCGGCCATGGTTCAAGCAGATCTATTAGTGCTTTTGACGGATGTGGATGGCCTCTATACAGCTAATCCTTCTCAGGATCCAACAGCCAAGCGTTTGGAGCGAATCGAGCATATTTCACGAGAAATGATCGAGATGGCTGGAGGTGGTAGTAGCAATGGGACTGGAGGGATGCTGACTAAACTCAAGGCAGCGACCCTGGCGACAGAGTCTGGGGTTCCCGTCTATATTTGCTCGTCTCTCAAGCCGGATGCCTTGATCGAAGCAGCGCAAGAGCAAGCAGATGGCAGTTACTTCCTAGCCGAGGACAAGGGGTTGAAAACCCAGAAGCAATGGCTAGCCTTTTATGCAGAAAGTAAAGGGGCTGTATGGGTCGATGCTGGAGCGGCTGAGGCCTTGTTAGATCATGGAAAGAGCTTATTAATTTCTGGTGTGACCAAGGCAGAAGGGGATTTTTCTTATCAAGACATCGTCAGCGTCTATCATCAAGAGTCAGGACAATTACTAGGAAAAGGCAAGGTTCGTCTCGGCCAGTCGGCTGTACGCGATATGCTCCAATCTAAAAAAGCCAAGGGAATCCTTATCCACCGTGATGATTGGATCTCGGTAACTCCTGAAATTGACCTACTCTTTACAGAATTTTAGAGGAATTATATGGAAACAACACAAAAACAATTAAGCTTAGCGAGATCGGCTAAGAAAAGCATCAATACAGCTGATACAGCTCTAAAAAATCAAGCTTTGGAAGCCATGGCGAGCCAGCTTCTGAAAGCGACAGAAGTCATTTTAACAGCCAATCAAGTGGATATGGAAGCGGCACGTGGGAAGATCTCTGAAGTCATGCTCGATCGCCTCTTTCTTGATCAAGAGCGGATTGCAGGGATGGCACAAGGTATCCGTGCTTTAATCGATCTACCAGATCCGATTGGGGAAGTGCTGGATACTGAAGTTTTAGAAAATGGCCTTGAAATCCAGAAAGTTCGAGTTGCCATGGGTGTCATTGGGATCATTTATGAAAGCCGTCCAAATGTGACGTCGGACGCTGCAGCGCTTGCCATCAAGAGTGGAAATGCAGTAGTCCTACGTACTGGAAAGGATGCTTTTCATTCTGCACAAGCGATCGTGACCGCTCTCAAGGCTGGTTTGGAAGAAGCCGGACTCAATCCAGATCTTCTTCAACTGATCCAAGATACGAGTCGGGCTTCCAGTCTTGCTATGATGAAGGCTAAGGGCTATCTGGATTTGCTCATTCCACGTGGTGGTGCTGGTTTGATCCAAGCCGTGGTTGAAAATGCCATTGTCCCCGTGATCGAGACAGGAACAGGGATTGTCCATGTCTATGTGGACAAGGAAGCTGATTTCCAAAAAGCACTCGCCATTATTGAAAATGCTAAGACCAGTCGCCCCTCTGTCTGCAATGCTATGGAGGTCTTGTTGGTCGATCAAGCGATTGCGTCTGATTTCTTGCCCTTGGTCAAAGAGCGCTTAGTGGACGAGCGGGAGCGATCCGTCGATTTGCGTCTGGATGAGCAAGCACAAGCCATCATTCCTGGAACAGCAGCCCAGGAAGAGGATTTTGATACGGAATTCTTAGATTATATTTTAGCAGTCAAGGTCGTGGACGGAGTTGAGCAAGCGACGGACCACATAGAAGCCCACAGCACCCATCATTCGGATGCGATTGTCACCGAAAATTCTGAGACAGCTGCTTGCTTTACCAAGCAGGTGGATTCAGCAGCTGTTTATGTCAATGCCTCGACCCGCTTCACAGATGGCGGGGAGTTTGGCCTAGGCTGTGAGATGGGGATCTCGACCCAGAAGTTGCATGCGCGTGGTCCTATGGGCTTGCGTGAGTTGACCAGCTATAAGTATCTGGTTACTGGAAATGGTCAAGTGAGGTAGGCATGAAAGTAGCATTTATTGGACTAGGAAACATGGGCGCTAGTCTGGCCAAAGCTGTCGCAAAAGAAGTGGCCACCACAGACCTGCTCTTAGTCAATCGTTCCCCTCAAAAAGTGGAAGAGTTTATCAGCCAGTTTGGGGGCACAGTGTCTCATCTGCAACAGGCCTTTGAAGAGGCGGAGGTCATCTTCTTAGGGGTCAAACCCTATCAGATCTGCCCTTTACTAGAAGAGTACCTGGATATTTTGACCCAACGATCCAATCTCCTGCTGGTTTCCATGGCTGCAGGTCTGGAATTGGAGAAGATGGCTGCTGTGGTTAAAAATGAGAGGGTGGGGCTCATTCGTATCATGCCCAATACGCCCGTAGCCATTGGTCAAGGTGTCATCAGTCTGGCCCGCTCCCAAGCAGTGACAGACCAACAACTAGCCCAAGTCAAACAGCTCTTAGCAGGAGCAGGAGCCCTTTACGAAATCGAAGAAACACTGATGGATGCTGCAACTGCTGTGGCAGGCTGTGGTCCAGCCTTTGTCTATCAGATGATTGAAGCTATGGCGGATGCTGCAGTAGGCTTGGGGCTTTCACGAGAGCAGGCCTTACAGATGGCTGCCCAGACCTTCCAAGGAGCCAGTCAAATGGTCATAGAAACAGGCGAGCACCCAGCCCGCTTGCGAGATGCGGTTTGTAGTCCAGGTGGCTCTACCATCGCAGGAGTCAACCGCTTGGAACAAGTCGGTTTACGGGGCGACATTATTGCAGGTGTGGAAGCTGCCTACAAACGCACCCAAGAAATGGGAAAAGAGGCGACAAAAAACTAGAGAAAAAAAGATTGGTTTTGGCTAATCTTTCAAATTGAGGATAAAGTCCTCTTAGAAACTTTCCTTAGGTGAGAACGGACGTCAGCGAACTTCTTCGAAGTTCCATGACTAATTATTGAGCCCCTTCGCTCTTTAATTTCCGGGCTCAGGCTAAAACAGTTTCCCAAACTGTTTTACTCTCAATAATTCCGAGTGCCTGAAACCATTAAGTTTCAGGCACTTTTCTCACGGCGGAATGTTTCAGTAGAGGATTGTATAACTCTGGATTTGTTAGATTTATATAAATGAACAGTTTGTTAACGTTCTCTAAGATTGGTTCTAGCCAATCTTTTTTACGTTAGAGCGACTCTATCTCTACGAAACCATTTTCAGTCAGACAATAGATTTTTTGGCAGACTTCTTTGAGGAAGGTCCGATCGTGGGAGACGGTAACCAGTCCGCCTGGATAGTCTGCGAATAGGTGTCGAATTTCTGGTTGGGAAGTGGGGGAAAAATTACGAGTAGGTTCGTCCAAGAGCAGAAACTGGGGACTTGTGAGTATTAATTGAAGTAGGAAGAGTTTTCCTTGCTGGCCACCAGAAAGTTCAGAGATAGGGTGGTGCATTTCAGAATAAGTAAAGTTGAGGGAGGCTAAATGCAATTGAATGGTGTTGATTTCTTCGCGATCACCTGAATGCTGTAGAAATTGAACCGGTGTCTGAGTTAGAGGGAGGAGTTCAGTGTAATCTTGAGGCATATAGGCAGTGCGGATACTCTCATTCTTCTGTAAAATCTCCCAGATCATTTTTAGGAAAGTGGATTTCCCTACACCGTTGGAACCGATAATCCCTATCTTATCCTGCCCTTGAAGTGTGAGGGAGAGGTTCTTGACTAGGACACGATCACCAATTGCGATCTCTTCCTGATCTAAGAGAAGGACACGTTTTTGAGGAGACAAGGGAGTAAGGGAAGGGAAATGCAGATTGATGATTTCTTCATCATAGGGTTGGGAAGTCATGGATTGGAATGCTCGCTCATAGCGCTTTTCTTGTGAGAGGAGAGACTTCATTTTCTTTGCTAGGAGACGTCCAGCAGTACTATCTTTGGTATTTCGTAAGGAGGTTTCGACTTGCTGGCGGACGCGATGGTGCTTCTCCATGGTTTTCTGATAGGCTAGTTGATCATTGGCAGCTTGCTGAGACTGTTGCTTAAATTGTTGTTTCCTCTGGCTACTGTAGTCTTGATAGCCTAGGTGCTCCACGATGGTTTCAGCCTCCTTGCGGTGTTTGATCTGTCTGAGGTGGATGATGGTATCTGCCGTCTGAGTCAAAAAATCCTCATGATGGGAAATAAATATTATGGTTTGGGGACTCGTTTGGATCATCTGCTGGAGCCAATCCAAGGTCTCTAAATCTAGATCATTTGACGGTTCATCTAAATATAGCAATTCATGAGGACGACAAAGTTCATGGAGTAGTTGGACCTTGAGGGCTTCTCCTCCAGATAGACTTCCGATGGTTTGATCGCTTGCAAAGCGGTCGCTATTAAAATGCAATTGATCAGCCAGTCTGTAGAGGCTGGCATAGTCTAGCTCATCCTCTCCAAAAAAATATTCTTCCAAGCTTTTTCCCTTCAATGCTTCCGGCAAAGACTGGGGAATATAGGCATAGGA
>CAUTRO010000053.1:0-7558 GCA_963540685.1 uncultured Streptococcus sp. | reverse complement strand
GTTCCGACAAATTTAACACGAGGGTCCTTGTCAAAACCTGTTTCCTGACGCAACTGTTCATAGAACTTGTTTTGTTCCACATTGGTAATAAGGACAAAATCTTTCTGAGAGTTCGACTGCATGAAACCACGAATCATGGCCTCATAGTTATTTTCAGGTACAAAACGTCCAACGACAAGATAGTAGTTTCCTTCGGAGACTTGCTTGTCTGCAAACCAAGTCCGTACTTTCTCGTCTTCTCTGCTCAAACTAGACTTGCTTGTATCTGTTCCATAGGCAATATAGGTCGTCTTAGGCTGATACTTAGCGTAGTCCTTTTGAATATAGGCTTCGATATTCTTGCTATCACAGATCAAAAGATCAGCGTGTTTAACCATGAGTTGCTCAGAAAACTTCCAATACTTACGGATTGGAAGACTCCATTTCGCGCGAAGCCATTCATGGCCATCCGGATTGACCATCAGAGTCCCTCCAATCGCCTTGATTTTCTTCTTGATCCCCGCAATGAAAGGTCCAATCCGGCATGCTAGGACATAAAAGATAGGCGCCTGGTCCTGATTTTCCTTAGCCATTTCAATGGCCTTATTGAGGGCTGCAATATCATAAGCAATGGCACGCGCAGGACCGATATTGGGGACATCAATGTTGTAGCAGATTGCTCCATTATGCTCGAAAGTATCTGCAGTAATCCCTGATTTTGCAGAATTCTCCCGCATACAAGCTACATAATACTGGATATCTTTGTCTTGTTGGAATTCCGTCAATTTCTCAACAAAGGTTTCAAAACCACCATATTTTGCTGGAATTCCCTTTGAACCCACGATATAAATTGATTGTGTCATTTTTCTCCTAACATGGAAAGGACGAAGTAGGGCATTCCTACTTCGCTCCTTCTTTTCTAAGTACAACCTTCACGGTTTTGAGCAAGATCTGAATATCTCTCCAGATCGTCCAACCATCCATGTACGCAACGTCCAGTTTGACCACTTCGTCAAAGTCTGTAATCTCACTGCGTCCGCTCACTTGCCAAAGTCCGGTAATACCAGGTTTGAAGCTGAGGCGGCATTTTTGAGCTGGCGTATAGTCTTGGTATTCGTCAACCGTTGGGGGACGAGTCCCGACCAGACTCATATCACCAATCAGAACATTGTAAAATTGTGGCAATTCATCAAGACTGGTCTTTCGGATAAAGCGACCGATTGGGGTCACCCGCGGATCATTTTCCATCTTGAACATCCCACCGGTCATGGTATTTTGTTCCATGAGGTCTTTTTTAATCTCTTCGGCATCCACACGCATGGAGCGGAATTTATAGAAGTTGAAATACCGTCCGTTCTTTCCGACCCGTTTTTGTACAAAGAAGGCAGGTCCCCCATCCTTACGAATCAGAGGGACTAAGACGATACTCACTAGGCCACAAATCAAGAGACCAAAGAGGGCTCCTGCAATGTCTAAGAGACGTTTGGCAAATACATGGCTCGGTTTGTAGAAGTTGGTTGAGAAAGTGACGACACTTAGTCCCCCGACTTCTCGAACCCGTTTATTACCTAAGGACGCGAAGTTAAAGGCATTGAGATTGACCGATACATCGATCCCCATACTCTCAAACTCCGAGACGAAGTCACTAATATTGTAGCCCTCACTTGGCAGATTGATAAACACTTCATCCACCACTTCCTTGGTCACAAAGTTCATCATTTGGTCCGGCTGCACCACCCGTACACCTGAATGAGCAAAATCAGTATCGTCCATGACAGTGACACCGATCAGTTGCCCATGATAGAGGTTGGGTGCGTTCAAAATATCAAAGACTTTCTCCATCCGACTAGTCGCTGTGATCAGGAAAATCTTTCTCGAGCTTTTCCGCCGTGGTGAAACAGACTTCCGGTATCTCTTGAGCAAGAGATCCATGACATAGACAGAAAATGTATTCAAAAGAAAGAAGTAGATCATCCCCCGACGAGAGATGGAAAAGACCCCATCGAGCATAAAAGAGGTAAAGGTGATCCCAACAGCGAAAAACACATTGTATTTCAAAACCTGAAAGAGCTCATCCAGGTAGCCCCTGCTGTAAAAACGATAGGCAATATTGCTAATGTAAAAGGCTACAAAATGTAAGAGATAAAGAATGGCGATCGTCTGCGACGTATATTCTGCATCTTTAAAAAGACTCACAATGTAAGCCGAAAACAGGACAGCTAAACTTTGAAAGAGAACAATATTCAATTTTTCCAGTTCGATTCTTTCTTCTCCCATTTTTCCTCAATCCAATTCTTTACTTTTTCCCATACTCTCCGTACGTTCCGTATCCACCATACGAACCATACTCTGCAGCTTTAATGTTAAATTTATTGAGCACGACTCCTAAGAAAGGTGTGCCTGTTTGTTCCAATTGGTCCTTGGCCTTTTGGACAGCCTTGCGTCCATTGGCACCTGATTCTGTAATCAAGACCGTACCATCACAGCGTTGGGCAATGATCGCTGCATCGATCACGACCCCGATTGGAGGTGTATCGACAATAATGTAGTCAAAATGATCCCGCAAAGCATCCATCATCACAGTGAAGTTCTTACTTTGTAAGAGCCCTGTTGGATTTGGCGCTACTTGTCCAGACTCGATAATATCCAAATTTGGAAAATCTGTTGCATATAAAATTTGGTCCAATTGGCTCCGGCCAGACAAGAAATCAGTCAAGCCTTGGATCTTTTCCCGACTACGGAAAACCCCTGTCATAACCGAGTTCCGGATATCGCAGTCAACCAAGAGGGTCTTGTAACCGGCACGCGCAAAAGCAACGGCCAAGTTCGTTGAAGTGGTTGATTTTCCTTCATTTTCTTGTACAGATGAGATGGCGATCACTTTTAAATCCACCCCACTCAATTGGATATTCGTTGCAAGGGCATTGAAGTACTCTTCTGCCTTTCGAATTTCTTGCAGTTTATTTTTTGAAATTTCTAACGTATTCATGCGGTCCCCAGTCTACAGTTTCTTCATATCTGGCACAATACCAAGTAGGGTCAAGCCCATCAACTCTTCGATATCTTCTGGTCTCTTGACACGATCGTCCAAGACTTCTACTACAACCAAGAGAACCACCATCAGACCAGCTCCAGCAATGAAGCCGAGCAGGACATTGCGTCGGATATTTGGTGAAGAAGGTGATTGTGGCACCTCTGCCTCATCCAAAGTCGTGACATCTGACACCTTGGTTACAGCGATGATCTTTTCAGCCGCTACATTGCGAAGGCCATTGGCGATACGAGCAGCTTCTTTTGGATCACCATCTTTAGCCGTGATGGAAAGGATCCGAGTATCGGTCGGAACAGACACACTGATCTTTTTCGACAACTCAGCAGGTGTCATATCGAGTTTCAATTCTTCGATGGCTTGCGTCAACACATTTTGAGAAAGGATGATTTCACGGTAGTCTTTTACCAAGTAAGAACCTGCCTGCAAATCCGAGTTTGTCAAGGCATTGTTGTCTTGGTTTTGGCGACTGACCACATAGATACGGCTAGTACTTTGGTATTCTTTCTTGGCTAAAAAGGCACTATAGCCAAACGCCGCGATAGCAAAGACCAGAGCGACCAAAACGATCGAAAACTTGCGTTTCCATAGGGTCTTCAGCATAGCGAAAACATCAATTTCCACTGCTTGATTTTCTTGATTGTTCATTTCCTAATTACTCCTTCATGTGGATCTCTCCACCTGTTTGATGGTTAGATTAATTCATCTGCTAACAAGAGCTGTTGATTGTCGACAAAGAGCCTTTGAGCTCGCTCTTCTCCGTATTCTTCCTTGATCAAGCGATAGGCTTCTGCCATATAAGGCGGTCGTTTATCCAAATTGTGCATATCACTGGCAACAAAGTGCACTAAGTCTTTTTCTAAGAAATACCGAGCCCGTTTTTTCAGTTGCTTTTGCTCATCCCCAAAGAGGCGAGGTTTGAGAACACTCGAACTATTGATCTGCATGTAGCAGCCCATGTCGATCATCTCTTGCACACGCTCCTCATTTTTCTCCAAGCACTTGTAGCGCTCGATATGAGCCACCACTGGGGTGATGCCCAGATGGAGCAAACGGTCCAAGGCTGTATGAATCTCCTTGTAAGGCGTTCCCATGCTGAATTCGATCAAAGCAAAGCGCGTCTCAGCTAAGCGTGGAATGATCTTTTCTTCCAGTTTTTTCAAGACATCATTGGTAAAGTAGATCTCTGCCCCGTAATGAATCGTTAAATCTGGTGCGACCTCTGCCGCAATTTTTTTCACTTCTTGAAAATTTTCTGCAATTTTTTCTTCAGGAGTTTCAAACATCCCCTTGCGACGATGAGAAGTCGAGATAATGGTCCGGACCCCTTGGCGATAGCTTTCTTCCAATAAGGCACGGGTATCTTCTCTTGTCTTTGGTCCATCATCCACATCAAAGACGATGTGCGAGTGGATATCAATCATTTTTCTTTTCCTTCCATTACTTTTTGAATGGTTTCCTTAGCCTTGGTCAAGCTGGCTTGATCCAACTCCATGACATAGAGGTTGTAACCTGGCATGGCATAAGACGGCAAGTCATTTCGTCCTTGACCTGTCACCGCTTGGGAAGTCACCTCATAAGATCCACCGGTTTCCAATTGGGTATTGATCAGGTTCATCATGGTTGGCAACTGCATATTGGTTTGAACAGAATCTTGGAGGTTCTCGATAATCTCATTGTAGTTGCTCAAGACCTTGGTAGAGGTCAACTTTTTGATAATGGCTGCAATGACTTTCTCTTGGTTCTTCCCACGGTCATTATCTCCGCCCTGGAGTGAGTAGCGTTCCCGAACAAAACCGAGCGCTTGCTCCGAATTCAAGTGGACCTTCCCAACTGGGAAATGGAACTTGCCGTGAAGACTCGTGAATTCTTGATCATTTTCCACATCGATTCCCCCTAACAGGTCAATCAACTTGAGGAAGGATGTAAAATTGAGACGGACATAATAGTTGAGCTTAATATCATAGAGATTTTCAAGGGTATGAATCGAAGCATCCACCCCATAGATTCCCGCATGGGTCAGCTTATCATTTTGGTTGTTTCCCCCATCTGCAATTGGCACATAGGCATCCCGCGGTGTCGTTGTCAACAAAACTTGCTTGGTCTTACGATTGACCGTCATGATAATATTGACATCTGATCGTGATACCGAGGTTACTGGACCATAGGTATCGATCCCGCTAACATAGATGTTAAAGACATCCGCATCGGCAGATACGTTACTTGTCGCTGCCACTTCATTTCGAATCTTGTAAGAATAAATTTTCTTTAATTTCTTGGCGTAGTCAGCATCTTCTGTAGCAATCGTATCTTCAAAGGTGCTGTTCAAGACCATGGCCGTAGCGTTGCCATCCTGCAAGCTCTTGTAAGCATCCAGATAGGTCGGTGCGTCCACTACAGAGATTTCTTGTCCCTTGGTCTTTTTGATATTGTCCAAGAGAGCCGTGAGATTGGCTTCATTATTGTTGCCCTTTGGTGCCACCACTTCCTTGATTTCTTTGATGTCTTTGATGTCACTGTCTTTCTTGACATAGACAGCCATCTCAAACTCTGTATAGTTGGAGTGTCCATTCACATTGCTGGTCAGATTTAACAATTGCTGACTAGCAAACAGGACCCCTGAGCTAGCTAGTAGGCCGATAAGAAGCAGGACTAGGGTCGTCTTTTTCGCTTGATTTTTGATCACAAACCAAGCTGATACGAGTAAGAGAACGGCTAGTAGTGCAATCACAAGAATATTGACATAGCGAAAAGCCAAGATATTATTGGCCAACATGGTATAGGTCGCCCAACTCGCGGTTATAAGCAAAAAAATAAGCAATACGGAATTAACGATTCGCAATTGCCCCCACTTATGTTCTGAACGACGACTCCGTCTCCTTTGTGACATAAATACCTCCAATTAGTCCTAATCATATTTATTGTAACATATTTTTATCAAAAAATGCATTAATTACCACTTTTTTGTCCATTATGGCCATTTGGAAAGTAAGCGCTTTCTAAAACAAGCAAAATCCCTTGTATACTTATGCAGAGAATCCAAAAAAGGGTGAAACACCCGGTTTGAGAATGTAGACAAACTATTTTTTACATCAAACAAGTTAATGAATGCCTAACAAATTAAAATGAGATACTGTCTTATTCAATCATCTACTGAAACATTCCACAGTGAGGAAAGCGCTAGAAACACTATTGTTTCTAGCACTCGGGAGTTTTGAAACTTTAGGTTCAAAACTAAGTCATGGAACTTCTTCGAAGTTCGCTGACGTCCGTACTCACCTAAGGGAAGTTTCTAAGATGACTTTGTCTTCAATCTGAACCAAGTGAAAAACCCGGTTTGTGAAGATCTACAAAAGATCATCTCGTTTGACCTGCTCAAAACTTTCCTTGCCATCATTGAGCTTGTCCCAGATGACGACCTTTCCTTCTTTGAGGGATTTTTGAACATCAATAATCCGCTGGTTGGAAGAACCACGAAACTGCAGCATGAGGTTGCGTTTGCTTTTATCATAGCGACCATCCACCAGGATATCAATCAGCGACAAGAGCTCCAGTTTATCAGGCGTTTCTAACATCATTTCTTCCCAGGTGTAGCCCGTCCATGACCAGATGTCTTTTTCCGGCATTTCTTTCCGAATACGTTTTACAAGGGGTAAAAGAATACCTGTATTAAGAAATGGCTCTCCTCCTAGCAAGGTTAAGCCTTGAACATAGGGTTGGGCCAGATCTTCCATGATCTGCTCTTCTAACTCTTTGGTATAGGGAATACCAGCATTGAAAGACCAGGTCGCTACATTGTAACAACCCTCACAGTGAAACATGCAACCTGCTACGTAGAGAGAGTTGCGCACTCCTTCTCCATCCACAAAGTTAAAGGCCTTGTAGTCGATGATGCGTCCTTGACTCAGTTCCTCACTCTTCCACTCTCCTGGTTTTGGTGTATTCCATGTCATCCTTCTAGTCCACCTCTATCCAATACCGCTCCGTTCCATTTCGAACATCCTCAAATTGACCGCCATTAGCTAAGATAACAGCTCGGCTGGCAGGATTTTCTGTGCTACAAGTTACCAGAGCTCGTTTGATATTCTTTTCCTTAGCAACTTGTAAACCTTGGCGGAGGGCCTCTTTAGCATAGCCTTTACCTCTTTCAGATGGACGAACGGAGTAGCCAATGTGGCCAGCATAATTCAGCAAGCCCTCATTCAGTCTCAATCGCAGATTCAAAAATCCTAGAGCATGTCCTGATTTATCAAACAATACGAACTGAATTGATGGGACACGATTTTCAGGCAAATTTATTCCCATTTCTTTTTGCATATTTGTCTCCAACCACTCTTCATAATCAAAGTTCTCAGTATCCCAAAAGCCGCCGTCGTGAGCAGATTGAGTCGCTTCAAATTCTGCCATCATGTCTAATACAGTTTCCTTATCTGCTAGAGTCGGTCTGCGTAATTCCATCTTTACCTCCCCATACGAGAAAAGAGAGTGGGACAGAAATCGGTCATTCGTTAGAATTCGATTTCGTCGTCC
>CAUTRO010000052.1:0-7561 GCA_963540685.1 uncultured Streptococcus sp. | reverse complement strand
TGTGCTCAATGTAATCTGCCACATAGACAATCTTGTCTAAGGTTGACATCTGTCCACTCCCTACTGTATGAATCTCAATACTGCGAAGAATAGCTGGATCTGTCAACCCGAGATCTTCTTGGATCTTGTAAATCCCAACCATTCCATGCCAGACATTGTTGCCCCAGTTTTTTAAAGCTGGATCTAGCTCATAGCGATCAATCAAGTCTAAAAATTCCTGATCCGATAATTTCTTGGCATAGTCATGCAACAACCCTGCTAGGCCAGCCTGTTCTTCATCTGCCCCATAGCGTTTGGCCAAGTTACGAGCGGCCTTCTCAACTCCCAAACAGTGGGTTAGCCGCTTTTCCGGCAGGATTTGACCCATCTTTTCAAGCAAGACCTCCCGAGAAAAGCCTAGATAGTTTTCATAGGTCATTGATACAACCCTTCTTTCTTGATATAGTCCAAGACTGGTTTTGGCAACATAAAATTAGGCGTCCGACCTTTGGCAAGAAAATCGCGCACCATACTAGAGGAGATGTCCATTAGGGGAACATCCACCCAGATCACGGGATAAGAAGTCCCCGCCTTATAGCGTGGTCGCTGTACCCCAACAAATTGCACAATCTCTACCAATTCATCGATGCGGTGCCATTTGGGTAAATAATCCACCATATCTGCACCAATGATAAAGTAATAATCTGTGTCTGGATCGCGTTCATTGAGCAAGAGCATGGTGTCATAGGTATAGGAAATCCCTTTGCGCTCGAGCTCAATCGTCTCGATTTCAAGACCTTCAATCCCCTCAATCGCTAATTCCAACATCTTGAGACGATGGTGCTCTGCAATCGTCCCCTTGGCATCAACATGCGGTGGCTCATACTCAGGCATCAAGAGCACCTTATCTAACCCTAATTGTTGGCGCACTTGATCCGCAACGACCAAATGGGCATTGTGGACCGGATTGAAATTTCCACCCAAAATACCAACTTGTTTGCGATTCTTGTCTTTGATCTCTGGCTCTAACTCTACCTTGGTAAAGGGAGTCAATAGTTCAATTGCCATAGGTTTGCTCTCCTCGATGTTTTAAATTTCTTTTACCTTCGCTGAAATTTTACGATTTTCTTTTTTGCTCGATTGTTTGAACAAGATGAGAATCCGACCAATCTTTTGGACAGTTTCCACACCGATTTCTTCTTCCAAAATTTCCGCTACTTCATGGATATTCTCATCTGTATTTTGAAGAAGGGTCACCTTGATCAGTTCGCGCGCATCTAGCGCTTGGCGCACACTGGTTTTGATTTGGTCATTGAGCCCGTTTTTCCCGATTTGGATAATGGGTTTGAGGCTGTGGGCTTGGCTATTGAGAAAAGCCCGTTGTTTGGATGTTAATGTCATGTTTTTACTTCCTTTTTTCTTGATCGTTATGTTAAGTGGTGGGGACGGCCGGAACTAATTTTTCAAAGATCTCATCTTTGAAAAATGGATTTCCTCACCTCAAAATTGAGCCTTGGTCTCAATTTTGCCCTTGCCAATCGATCGATTGGCAACTACACCACGGACATAACGATCTCTTTATGAGCTCACTTGGTTCGCTCTTCAATTCCAATTTATTCCAAGTTTTTAAATGATAGCTTTGCGTGTTACGACGGCGACGCCTTTTGGTGCCCAGACGGCTACTTTGGCTTCTCCATTGACGCGGATCCAGCCGAGTCCAGAGATGACGAGATCCGTCTTGTCCTTGATGGTAAACTCATGGGAAACCAATGCTGGGAAGTCTTCTTTTTCCTTGCTGTTAGGAGGGGTTAGTAAGCCACCGACATGCTTGTCATAAAAAGCCGTCGCTCCTTCGAGCTTGGTTCTATGAAGCTTGAGTTCGTTATCAAAGAAGGCGGTGAAACCTTGCTTTTCCCCCTTGATAAAGTCAAAGCGTCCCAAGCCACCCAAGAAGAGGGTTTGCTCTGGATTGAGCTGATAAGTCTTCGGCTTGATTTCCTTTTTAGGGCTGACATACTTGAGGTTTTTAGCCGTCAAGTAGTGAGCCATCTGGTGACGATGGATAATCCCTGGTGTATCGTAGATGTAGGATCCATCGTCCAGTGGGATTTCGATCTTGTCCAGTGTCGTCCCTGGGAAGCGAGAAGTCGTGATGATATCCTTGTCCCCAGTGATTTCTTGGATAATTGCATTGATGAGGGTCGATTTCCCTACGTTGGTCACACCCACCACATAGACATCACGGCCTTTACGGTACTGCTCAATTTTTTCCATCAAGTCCTTGATGGCACTCTTATTTTGGGCAGAGGTGAGGACCACATCGACAGGACGCATGCCTTCTTCGTGGGCTCGCTCCATCAACCAATGGGTCACCTTGCTGTCCTTGACAGACTTGGGCAGGATGTCTTTTTTATTTCCGACCAAAAGGACATCATTCCCTGCTACAAAACGAGGCAAGCCAGGAATGACAGATCCATTAAAGTCAAAAATATCGACTACATTAACCACGAGAGCATCACTATCTCCAACTTCGTGAAGGAGTTTCAGGAAATCATCATCTGTCAGATGCACGTCTGTGATTTCATTGTAGTGACGGAGACGGAAACAGCGTTGACAATAGACTTCGCCTGTTTCCAAGCCCTTTTCAAGAGCTGATTGGGGAGTATAGCCTAGTCCCTCTTTGTTTTCTGTCTGAATGGGCGCTCCACAGCCAATACAGAATAATTCTTCCATTCTTAAATTCCTTTTTTGTATACAATCGGACCATATTTTCCGGCCATTTGCTTCATCACACGGCGTTCACGCGCCCGGTTGATCTGCGTCTTGATGGAGTCATGCTCGACCAAGGGCTTGACCAAAATCGAACGAATGCCTGCCCGATGCGCAGCCCGAATATCGGTCATCAATTGATCACCCACCATTACCACTTCATTTTTTTCATAGTGGAAATGCTTGAGAGCCCGATCAATCCCAAAGGTAAAGGGCTTGAGTGACCAAGCTTCATAGTCAATATCAAATTTCTCAACCGCACGTTTAACCCGTTTTGGGCTATTATTAGACACCACGATGACCCGAATTCCGCCATCACGAAGGTCATGCAACCACTGGCGCATCTCAGGAGTCCCATCCGGATTGTTCCAAGCAATCAAGGTGTTATCCAAATCCACGAGGACTGCCTTGATACCCTGTTTTTTCAAATCTGCAACGGTGAGATCATAGGCTGCTTCCACCGCAAAATCTGGTTTGTAATTTTCGATTGACACGTTTTTCTCCAATTTTTATATTCTCTTCATTGTAGCATAAATGGGCGTATTTTGCACATGCTTCCCAACTAAAACACCAACAGACTCCAGTCAGGTTGCTTTCTAAACTCAAAAAATAGACAAAATCCTTACAAAGTTCCAAAAATATGGTATAGTAGAAGAAAAAGAACTCGGATTTTTTTATGAAACAAACAAGCTTAAAAGAGGTCTCTCCTCTTCTCCAGCGCATCATTAATTGGTCGTCCATCATTGGAGCTCTTGGGACCTTGGCCTTTTTTATCTGGGCCTACTTTTCTGGCATTCTTCAGTCCAAAGAAACCCTGTCGGCCTTTATTCTCCAAGCAGGCATCTTTGGACCGCCTCTTTTTATCTTGCTCCAAATTCTCCAGACGGTGGTGCCTATTATTCCCGGCGCCCTGACATCTGTCGCTGGTGTCTTTATCTATGGCCACATCATCGGTACCATCTACAATTACATTGGAATTGTGATCGGTTGCGCCATTATCTTCCACCTCGCGAGAATGTATGGACCCAAGTTCGTCCAATCCATGGTCAGTCAGAAGACCTATGACAAGTACATTGGCTGGCTCAACGAAGACAAGCGGTTCGATCGCTTCTTTATCTTCATGATGATCTGGCCCATTAGTCCTGCCGACTTCATCTGTATGCTGGCAGGTCTTACCAAGATGACCTTCAAACGCTACATGACCATCATCATCCTCTGCAAGCCCATCACCCTCGTCATCTACACCTACGGCCTGACCTATATTATTGATTATTTCTGGAAAATGGTCTAAAGCAGGACACCACCTCCGAAAGTCTAGGAGGTGGTGTTTTTGTAGTCCTATGAATAGTCTGTTACTCTCTATTTCGCAACCCAACCAATCGCGTCTGCAGGAGGATTGTCCACATCGATCCAGATGAAGTCAATGCCGATTTCACCGTTTTTGAATTTGACTTTATTCTTTAATTGCTTCTTCCAACCTATTTCTGATACAATGAAAGAGGAGGAAAATCATGTCAAAAAAAATTATTCACGTTGTTGCAGCTGCCATTGAAAAAGATGGGAAAATCTTTTGTGCTCAGAGACCGGAAGAAAAAAGCTTGGGAGGTTTTTGGGAATTTCCAGGTGGAAAATTAGAGGCTGGGGAATCTCCTGAACAAGCACTTATTCGTGAAATTAGGGAAGAATTAAATTCTGAAATTGAAATTCTCTCCTATATCAACGAAGCCTCTTACGACTATGACTTTGGTACTGTCGTAATGAAAACCTATCACGCCAAGCTCGTCTCAGGAAATCTAGAGTTATTGGAACACCAAAATTCCACTTGGCTAGCTCCACATGAATTAAAAACTATTAACTGGGCTCCAGTCGATCGCCCAGCTGTAGAATTATTAACAAATAAATAAGAACATGGTGTTAGCACCATGTTCTTATTTATTTGTGATGTAACGATAAAGTGTATCTGAAATTGGCTTCTCTAACTTAAATTGCATTGTTACAATACTTTCATCACCTTTTTCTAACGGACGAATCATTTCTTCTACTGAGGAAGGAATCAAATTCAAATTTCCTAGATAGTAGAATTCTCCTCCTTCAGCGTCATCTTTTATAACAAATAATTTTATATCAAGACCAGTTGTTGGAGAAGACACAATCGCTTTTACATCCGGAGACATTAGTGTACGTTTATTTTTTGAAAACCATTTTAATGTCGTTTCGTTTAAAAGTTCATCTTCATACTTAATAGTATCATTGATTTCATCATTTTTATGATATGTAATAAAAATTGGACAAGAATTCGTTCCATTATCAATTTTGTATCCACCAATATTCAATGGTGGTTCATCTTTTGCCCAATTAAGCAATTTTGCAACATCTCGACGAGAGTATTTTTGACCAATCGTAAACGTATCTGTATAATCCAAAGATTTAATAAGTCCTGCCTGAATAATATCTTCAATAGCTATCCTATACTCAATCCTATTTAATAACTGAACAAATTCTTCTTGTAAAAAATAAACAGAACCCTGACAAATAAGCAGCGGGCTAGTCCCAAATTTCTTTACCTCTTGTGCCTTAAGGAAAGTAAGAGTTAAAATTGATTCGACTGAAGCAATCGTTGCTTTATCAAAAGGCAAATTTCTTTCTCGAAGAAGGTTAATAAAATCTTGTTTTGCTACTTTTCCATATTTAATCAAATGATCTAATAGGAGGAGCTCGTGCTTCCGTTTACCAGATAATAACTCAAAGGTCAAAAAATTCAACCATTTTGCTTCATTTTCTGATAAGACTAGCTTATTTTTAGAAAATTTGTTTAAGACATCTACATAATTTTTAAAGCTAGTATTTTCAAAGAATACCAATGGATCGATACTATTGTAGTTCAAGTAATCAACTAAATGAGGACCTCGACCTAACTTATTTTCCAAATCCGTATATGCTTCTTGTAAAATTTTCATATTGGATAAGGAAGTATTAGTGATGGACTTAAAGATTTGTTCCCTAGCTACTTCTTCAAAATTGATGGTCGTCAATCCTTTTAGAATATTTGGTTCTCGAAGCTCTCGACGATAATTATCTTTATTCATCGATTTATCACCAAACAAAGCAATAGGAATTAGATAATTATTCTTGTAATTTCCGATAAAGTCGATAATGGTCACATATTCTTTACTCTCATGCTTACGTAGTCCTCGACCCAACTGTTGCACGAAAACAATGCTCGATTGAGTATTCCGCAACATCACAACCTGATTGACCGATGGAATATCAATTCCTTCGTTAAAGATATCCACTGTTAAAATGTAGTCAAGCTCTCCATTTTCTAGTTGGGCAACGACTTCATTTCGGGTCTCCATATTATCTTCACCTGTTAAGGCTCGACAACGTTTCCCCTTTTGGTTTAGTTTGGATGCTAAGTCATGGGCTTCTTGCTTGGAAGAACAGAACATCAAGCCCTTCACCTTATCTCCACTAACTCCATAAAAATCAATTTTTTTTATAATATGCTTCACGCGCTCTTCGGATGTTAAGTTCGCAATTGCAGTTTTCTCATTGATTAACTGTCCTTCGACTTCGATGTCCTTCACTCCAAAATAAATGAAGGGACAAAGCATATCATTATCAAGGGCATTCTGCAGACGAATTTCATAGGCGATATTATAATCAAACAATTCGTAAATATTTTGCCCATCTGTCCGCTCTGGAGTAGCTGTCATCCCTAAAAAGAATTCTGGTTGAAAATGCGCCATCACTTTTTTATAAGAATCAGCACCAGCCTTATGAACCTCATCAATCAGAATATAGTCAAAATAATCTCTTGAAAATAGATTTAAATGCTGTTCACGTGATAGGGTTTGAATAGTAGCAAAGACATATTTTTTGCCCGTCAAATCAGCCCCAGAGTGATAAATCAGACCTTCTGCATCTGAAAACTGCAAGACCTTTTGAAAATCCTTTAACGACTTCTGAAGAATCTGCTCACGGTGAACAATGAAAAGCATTCTTTCTGGTTTAAACTGTTGAACATCAAAAGCTGATAGAAAGGTTTTTCCTGTCCCAGTGGCACTGATGACCAAAGCCTTCTTTTTTCCAGAATCACGAATCGCTTGCAAGCCTTTTAAGGCATCCTTTTGCATTTCGTTAGGACAAATCGTTTCACTCTGATATTGAACCCTCTTCTCTTCGCGAATCTGATCCACTCGAATGACATTCTGACGTTTTCGCGCATAAGAAGCAATCGTGTCATCTGTCAAAAGATCAGACTTCTCCCAAATCTTGTCAAATTCAGCTTTAGTAGCTCGAATAAGTTCGCCATTATGGGTAGATGTCAATTTAATATTCCACTCATAATTGATCTTGAGAGCATTATGGGTCAGATTCGAACTACCCGAAATCAATACCTGCCGTCCCTCATGTTCAAAGAGATAAAACTTGGCGTGCATCTGCAAACTCTCTGGAGTCAAACGAACTTCTACATTCTCTAACTTGAGTAGTTCTTGCATCGCAACTGGATCATTAAAATCAAGATAAGGAGAAATCAGAATTTTACCTTTGATTCCTTTATCCATTAGATCAGATAATTGCGACTTAATTAAGGCAATCCCAGACTGTGTAATAAAGGCCACTGATATATAAAATGCCTTACACTTGCTCAACTCCTCTTGCAAATCCGTCAAAACATATCGCTTCATCTCATGATCGTTGATCAAAATCTGTGGTGAATACCCACCCTCCTGATACTGGACATTATCCACAAAACCATATTTTAATGATTTAATAAGAGTGTCTTGAAATAAAGTTACGCCTTCTGGCA
>CAUTRO010000051.1:0-7690 GCA_963540685.1 uncultured Streptococcus sp. | reverse complement strand
TATTGGGGATCAGCCAATTTCAGATGAAGATTTCACTCGGATTGGTCAAGAGGTGCAGCAGATGGAGCAGACCCTACTCCAAACTCAGGACCAACTCTCTTATTTTGAGATTATCTGCCTCATGGCCCTCTTGTATTTTAAGGAACAATCTGTGGACGTAGTCTTATTGGAAGTAGGTATTGGTGGGCTTCTCGATACCACCAATGTAGCGACAGGAGAGATTGCAGCGATCACTTCGGTTGGCCTGGATCACCAAGAAACGCTGGGAGGGACGCTTGCGGCAATTGCCCAGCAAAAGGCGGGGATTTTTAAACAAGGTAAGCAAGCAGTGGTGGGCCCCTTATCTGATGAAGCTGTAGCCGTTTGTCAAGAAAAAGCGGAGCAGTTGGATGTGGATCTTCATGCCTTTCATAAAGATTTTGGCTTAGAGCAGAATCGTTTTTGGAATGAAAGAGCGGAGCTGGTATTACCGCCTCTTGGCTTGAAGGGTGACTACCAACGGGAAAATGCTGCAGTAGCTCTAGAGGCCTTTCTCCTCTATATGAAAGGCGCGCATCAAGAAGTAGATAAAGAGCAAATCAAGCAAGCTTTACAGGAGACACGTTGGCCGGGACGTCTAGAGTTGTTTGGTGACAAGGTGTATCTGGATGGGGCTCATAATCCCCATGCTATGGCGCGATTGATCGAGTTTGCAAATAGTTTAACAGGGAAACGAGTGAAGGTATTATTTGGCGCCCTCAAGCGAAAAGACTACAGTGGGATGCTTGAAGCGCTTCAAGCGGGCTTACCAGAGGCTGAATTGATTCTGACAACCTTCCATTATGGAGAAGTAGTAGCACAGGGTGACCGCCAAGACCTGCCCTATGTTGCTGATTACAAGGCTTATATTCAGGAGTTTATGGATCAGAGCCGTTCGGACGAGGTCTTATTTGTAACAGGATCCTTGTATTTTATTGCAGAAGTAAGGGCATTTTTATTAGAGGCTTAAACAATTGACCAAAAGACTTTCTTAGCGTATACTGGTGGTAGATGGTATCCGTTGAAGGCGAAAGGAGTCGATGAAGATGAAAAAAATAATGGTTGCGTTGACCTTTACGGTAGCGATTTTCCTGACTGCTTGTAGCCAGCACGAACAACAGCAAAAAGTCTCGAGTAGTACTAGCTCAAGTTCATCTGAGACAGTGGCTTCGACCAATGAAAAGCCAGAGCAAGGGGTGTCCATAGATGGAAGCTATCGGGGACAGGATGAGGAGAATACAATTCTACTGGTTGTGACGGGTCAAAAAGGCACTTTTACAGTGCAAGACGCTGATGGAGAAGAAGAGAGAAAAGAGGTCAGTATTGATCCTGTCAATCAATCCATGCGTATAGGGGATGAGCCTTATCGCTATCGGATCGAAGGAGATCAGTTATCGCTAGAAGACTTGGAACAGGCAGAGGATGATCAAGGAATTATCGTTCTGACTAAGCAATAAGAGATAAAATATGAGAGGCTAAAGACGGATCTTTAGTCTCTTTGTTTGTCTAGAAGGAATTTGGTTGGTGGTTGCATCGGGTAAAAAGAATTGGTATACTAGTAGAAAGAAAAGAGGAGGATGCTATGACCTTTCGAAAATTTCGTCTTTTAATGTCCAAGTATGGATTTAGTATTTTGTTTATGGGCTTTGAACTATGGGCCTCCTTTGTAGCCTTCTTTTGGCTCAATAAATGGTTCCCACATTGGCTATCTGTAGCGGTCATTGGGATCTTATATGTGTCGACGATCCTAGCTATTGTTAACCGCAATACCCCTCCCGAAAATAAGGTGACCTGGCTCTTGATTGCGGTGATTCCTGTCTTTGGATCACTCTTATACCTCATGTTTGGCGAGCGGCGCTTGTCAAAAAAAGAAATGACCCAGCTGAAAAATATGGAATCAATGAAGTTTCGAGAGGACAATAGCAAACAATTACGCACGGAACTCAAGCAAGAAAGCAAGGCAGTCTATGGCTTGGTCAAGTCGATTTTATCCATGGACCACAATGCAGACCTCTATAATGGGACAGCGTCAACCTTTTATCCTCTTGGGGAGGAGATGTATGCGCCACTACTAGAGGATCTGAAAGCAGCGAAAAAATTTATCTTCATCGAGTTTTTCATCATTGATGAGGGATTGATGTGGAATAGTATCCTGGAAATTTTAGAGCAGAAAGTGAAAGAAGGAGTTGAAGTCAAACTCCTTTATGACGATATTGGTTGTATGGCGACCTTGCCAGGAAACTATACCAAACGCTTGCAAAAAATGGGGATTGATGCTCATAAATTTAATAAAGTGATTCCGCGTTTGACAGTAGCCTACAATAACCGTGACCACCGCAAAATCTTGGTCATCGATGGTCAAGTTGGCTATACGGGTGGGGTCAATCTAGCAGATGAGTATATCAACCATATCGAGCGTTTTGGTCATTGGAAGGATAGCGCTGTCCGATTGGATGGGCGTGCAGTCAAGGCCCTGACGCGGCTCTTTTTGATGAACTGGTACATTAACGGTGGAGAAATTGAAGATTTTGATCGCTACCATATGGAAAATCAAGCGGTCGAAGGTGAAGGGCTATACATTCCCTATGGGAGTGGACCTAAGCCAATTTATAAGTCGCAGGTCGGAAAGACAGTCTATCAAAACATGATCAATCAAGCGACAGATTACGTTTACATTACGACCCCTTACTTGATCATTGACTACGATTTGACAGAGGATATTCGCAATGCGGCCCTTCGTGGGGTAGATATCCGGATCGTGACGCCGCATATTCCGGATAAAAAATTGATTCAAATCGTTACACGTGGGGCTTACTTAGATCTGATGGATGCTGGGGTGAAAATTTATGAATACACACCTGGCTTTATCCACAGCAAGCAAGTCTTGGCGGACGATGAAGTAGCGGTTGTGGGGACAATCAACTTTGACTACCGTAGTTTGGTCCATCACTACGAAAATGCGGTCTGGATGTATCGGACACCTGCCCTGAAAGAGATTCGGGCAGACTTTGACCACATCTTTGAAGTATCTCAGGAGATTACCGAAGATACCTTCCGTTTTACTTGGCACCAAAGATTGATCAAGGAAATTATGCAATTGTTCGCCCCGATGCTGTAAGAGGTCTGGGAAATAGAAGAGAGGGTCAGGCACTGTGATACCTGACTCTTTTTATACACTACTATGTGGTGGTAGGCTGACAGCTCTAGCAGAATTTGGTATACTAGAAAAGATAAGGAGCTTTTTTCTTGAGGAAAAGAGCAGAGGAACATCTAGAAAAAGGAAAAAGAATGAGCGAAAAAGAGCAAGAAATGACTTCAAAAAAATTAGGGATTCACGTGGGAGATAGTTTCCAAGATACACGTGAGATTCGCGAAGTGTTAGACAAGTCGATCTTTCGTGAAGAGCGGCCTACTCATCATTCGCAAGTAGAGGAACCGGACTCTAATGAAGCGTCGGAAGCTATCATTGAGGGTGAAGATCCGGTTGTATCAGAGCCAGAATTGCTAGCAGAATCGAAAGAGGAACTAGAACAGCCCCTAAGTCGGACCAATCGGCGTTCGCGTAAAGGGAGACTTGAAGCAAGAAAAGCGGAAGCACCCCTTGTAGAAGAAACGGCAGAGGAGCTGGAAGAAGATGTGGCAGTTGGTCCTGTCCGCAGTCAAACCAAGCGCCCAGTGCCCTTGGCGCTTCCACTTGTACTGAGCCTCTTGATTAGTTTGCTACATGTTGGGGTGCCATTTTTTACCCGTTTTGCAACGAACCAGCAATCTCAGGATCTCTACGCTGGCTGGGCGATGACCAAAGGTCAAGTCCCATTTGGTGATTTTTACGGAACAAATGGTCTCCTCTACTATACGATCAACTGGTTAGGAAGCTTAGCGGGTGGACATTGGATCTTGATGCTCCTCCAAGCGATTGCCCTCTTCTTTGCAGGGACCTACCTCTATCGCGTCGTGCGCTTACTTGTGGCGGATAAAGGTACAGCCAAGAATATCCAATTACTCTTTTATTTCTTAGTGCTAGGCCTTGGTTTTGGAGGAGTTTATGTGACCTTCTTTAGCCTTCCGTTCCTATTTGCCAGCATGAATTTTATTTTAGTTTATCTAATCGGGGATCGTAAGGACGAAGGCTTTATCCTTTACGGTGCAATCGCAGCTGTGGCTTTTTTGATCGATCCGATGGCTAGTAGTCTCTTCTACTTATTAGCCTTCCTTGGCTTGGTAGGCTTTAATATCAAGGAGAAGAGATGGGCACGTGGCTTCTATCAACTCTTGGCTGCCCTTCTTGGTTTTTCACTTGTCTTTTATCCAATTGGTTATGTGACTGTTTGGAATCAGACTTTTGGTTATGCCATTAATCAAGTAACCTATGTGTTTAATGCCTTGAATTTCACTAATGGACAGACTTTTAGCAATGCCATTTATTATGGACTCTTGGCGCTTGCCTTTGGTTTGGTTTCTGCCTTTTTAATGTCCTTTACCAAGCAAGAGAACAGTGCTCGTCGTATCTTCCGTTTTATGGGATGGGTGGGTAGCCTGGTTGTCCTCATTGTGTCGATTGGTCTTCCTGAACAAGGGGCTTACCAATTATTACCGACCTTGCCATTTGTCCTTCCTTTATTTGCGATTTGGTTCTCACGGGACGGGAAAGCGGATGAAGGGATGAAACGTCGTGGCCGTAAGGAGAAAAACAAGGAAGTCTGGGCTGCTTACTTTACAAGTCAAGCTTTCTTGCCACTAGTTGCTCTTGTCTATTTGCTGGCATTTCCAGTGGTGCAAGACCAGGTCCTTCAACCAGGTCAATCCAGTGAACGGAGCGAAATCGCGAACTACATCCAAAAGCACAGCGAGTCTAAGGATACTATTTATGCTTGGGATACAAGGGCTACTCTTTACCAAGAGAGTGATCGTTTAGCAGCTTCTGCCTTATTGACTCCAACCTCTTATCTGGGAATTTATGAGAACCGGACCAATGTGACTCAACAGATCGATCGCTCTGAACCTAAGTATATTGTGGTTAACAATCAAGTAGAGCTGACCTCTAATATGAAGAAGCTCCTCAAAGAAAATTACCGTCTAGTTGATAAGAAATACCAGCATTTCAAACTCTATCAACGCGCTTAACAAAATCAATATCTTGTGTTTTAGAAAGTTTTTTATAATTTTCACCACAAGATATTGATTTTTATTTTTGGAGTGGTATAATACAACTTGTACGTAAATGAATGAAGAAAGGTACGTTTGGTATGATCACCTTGAGAGAAGAAAAACTGAGAATGGCCCCGGATATTTTTGTTGAAAAACGAGATGGCCGCCGTGTTCAATTCGATGTTGAAAAAATTTATAAAGCCTTATTGAAGGCGACAGAAGAAGTGACTTCTCTCACTCCCGTGATGGAAGCCAAACTAGAAGCTATTGTCGATCGTGTCATTGCGGAAATCTTGGAGCGTTTTCCAAATGGTGTGAAAATCTATGAGATTCAAAATGTGGTCGAACATGAATTGCTTCAAGCCAATGAGTATGCCATTGCTGAGAGCTATATTACTTATCGAACTCAACGCGATTTTGAACGCTCAAAAGCAACCGACATCAACTTTACGATCGGAAAACTCCTCAATAAGGACCAAGCTGTTGTCAATGAAAATGCTAATAAAGACAGTGATGTCTTCAATACCCAGCGCGATTTGACAGCGGGGATTGTCGGGAAATCTATTGGTCTTAAAATGTTGCCCAAGCACGTGGCCAATGCCCACCAAAAAGGGGATATCCACTACCATGATTTGGATTATAGCCCCTATACTCCAATGACTAACTGTTGCTTGATCGATTTTGAAGGCATGCTCAGAAATGGCTTTAAGATCGGGAATGCAGAAGTCGAAAGTCCTAAGTCTATCCAAACTGCAACGGCACAAATCTCGCAGATTATTGCCAATGTGGCCTCTAGTCAGTATGGTGGCTGTTCAGCAGACCGGATCGATGAAGTCTTGGCCCCTTATGCAGAAAAGAACTACCAAAAACACTTAGCGGATGCCAAAGAGTGGGTACTTCCTGAAAAGCAAGAGGACTATGCTTGGAGTAAGACTCAAAAAGACATCTATGATGCCATGCAATCGCTAGAATATGAGATCAATACCCTCTTTACTTCAAACGGGCAAACTCCTTTCACTTCACTTGGCTTTGGTCTTGGAACCAATCGCTTCGAACGGGAAATCCAAAAGGCGATTCTGGAAATTCGGATTAAGGGTCTTGGATCGGAACATCGGACAGCCATTTTTCCAAAATTGATCTTTACCCTAAAGCGGGGACTCAACCTAGAGCCTGGAACGCCTAACTATGATATCAAGCAATTGGCCTTGGAATGTGCTACGAAGCGCATGTATCCAGACGTTTTGTCTTATGACAAGATTGTAGAGTTGACAGGCTCCTTCAAGGTGCCTATGGGATGTCGTTCATTCCTTCAAGGTTGGAAGGACGAGAATGGTGTGGAAGTCAATTCTGGCCGGATGAATCTTGGAGTCGTGACGGTCAATTTACCTAGAATTGCCTTGGAATCTGGTGGAGACAAGGAGAAATTCTGGCAAATCTTTAATGAACGGATGAACATCGCTGAAGATGCCTTGGTTTACCGAGTGGAACGCACCAAAGAAGCGACACCAGCCAATGCGCCAATTCTCTACCAATATGGGGCTTTCGGGAAACGCTTGGGCAAATATGACCAGGTAGATCAGCTCTTCCGCCATCGCAGAGCAACCGTTTCTCTTGGCTATATCGGACTCTATGAAGTGGCGACCGTCTTTTATGGTCCAAATTGGGAACACAATCCAGAAGCCAAACAATTCACGATCGATATTATCAAGGATATGAAAGCGCGCGTGGAAGAATGGTCTGACCAGTATGATTACCACTTCTCTATCTATTCGACACCGTCAGAAAGCTTGACAGACCGCTTCTGTCGCCTGGATACGGAGAAATTTGGGAAGGTTCCGGATATCACAGACAAGGAATACTACACCAATAGTTTCCACTACGATGTTCGTAAGAATCCAACCCCATTTGAGAAGTTGGATTTTGAAAAAGTTTATCCAGAAGCTGGGGCTTCTGGTGGCTTTATCCACTATTGTGAATACCCTGTGCTCCAACAAAATCCAAAAGCCCTTGAAGCGGTTTGGGATTATGCCTATGACCGGGTCGGGTATCTCGGAACCAATACGCCGATTGACCGTTGTTACAAGTGTGATTTTGAAGGAGATTTCACGCCGACTGAGCGCGGATTTGCTTGTCCAAACTGTGGCAATAGCGATCCGAAAACGGTTGATGTGGTCAAACGGACCTGTGGTTATCTAGGAAACCCTCAAGCTCGTCCGATGGTCAATGGCCGTCATAAGGAAATCGCGGCGCGTGTCAAACACATGAATGGCTCCACTATCAAATCAGCTGGACACCAAGTGACAGATTAGAAAAGGGAAATTATGGGAAAATACCAATTAGACGATAAGGGCAAGGCTCAGGTCCAACGATTCCACGAAAAGCATTCAACAGGCGGAATCAATAAAAAAGACCGCGTAGCCAGCCTGAGAGAACAATTTTTAAAGAAAGCTAAGAGAAAATAAAAGAGGTTGGGACAAAAGTCCTAGCCTCTCAATTGTCTTTAGATTGTCGAGCAAGACGCAGT
>CAUTRO010000050.1:0-7756 GCA_963540685.1 uncultured Streptococcus sp. | reverse complement strand
AACAGTGTTATCAAATTGATCACGAAAGAAAGAGGTAAGAAGAACTATGCACGCTAAAAAAATAGATAAACTAGCGACAGGAATTCTCTATGCTATTGCTGGAATTATTGTCACGATTCTTGCTTCTTTGATTCTCTATATTCTTGTCAGAGGTTTACCGCATGTGTCTTGGACCTTCTTGACCAGCAAATCCTCTTCTTACCAAGCAGGTGGAGGGATTGGGATCCAGCTCTATAATTCCTTCTTCCTCTTAGTCATTACCTTGATTATTTCCTTTCCACTTTCTTTAGGGGCTGGGATCTACTTATCAGAGTACGCGAAGAAGGGCCCATTGACCAACTTGGTTCGGACCTGTATTGAGATTTTGTCTTCCCTACCATCGGTCGTAGTCGGTCTCTTTGGATACCTAGTCTTTGTTGTACAGTTCCAGTACGGCTTCTCGATTATTTCTGGAGCCTTGGCTTTGACTGTCTTTAACTTGCCACAGATGACACGAAATATTGAAGATAGTATGCAAAATGTCCACCATACACAAAGAGAAGCTGGGCTTGCTCTTGGAATCTCACGTTGGGAAACCGTGATTCACGTGGTGGTACCAGAAGCCTTGCCAAGTATTATTACGGGTGTCGTACTGGCTTCTGGACGTATTTTCGGGGAAGCAGCGGCCTTGATTTTTACAGCAGGTCAGTCTGCTCCAGCTCTGGATTGGAGTAACTGGAACCTCTTTAGTGTGACCAGTCCGATCTCCATTTTCCGACAAGCTGAAACCTTGGCTGTCCATATTTGGAAGGTCAATAGTGAAGGAACAATTCCTGACTCCATTGAAGTCTCAGCTGGTTCAGCTGCTGTTCTTTTGATCTTTATCTTGATCTTTAACCTTGGAGCACGCAAACTCGGAAGTTACCTCCATAAAAAACTAACATCTGCTTAAAGGAGAAGAAATGTCAAAATACAATTGGGATGAGAGACACATCATTACTTTTCCTGAAGAAAAAGTGGTCCTATCTACCAAAGATTTGCATGTCTATTATGGAAATAACGAGTCCATCAAAGGAGTTGACATGCAGTTTGAAAAGAATAAGATTACAGCCTTGATTGGTCCTTCAGGATCTGGGAAATCAACTTACCTTCGTAGTTTGAACCGGATGAATGATACCATTGATATTGCGCGTGTTACGGGTGAAATTTGGTATGAAGGAATCGATATCAACCGTCCAGATATCAATGTCTATGAAATGCGCAAGCACATCGGGATGGTTTTCCAACGGCCAAATCCTTTTGCCAAATCGATTTACAAAAATATCACCTTCCCGCATGAACGTGCTGGTGTGAAAGACAAGAAGGTCTTGGACGAATTGGTCGAAACCTCTTTGAAACAGGCAGCTCTATGGGATCAGGTAAAGGATGATCTTCACAAATCAGCTCTGACTCTTTCAGGTGGCCAACAGCAACGGCTCTGTATCGCACGGGCCATCTCTGTGAAACCAGATATCTTGCTCATGGATGAGCCAGCTTCAGCCTTAGACCCGATCGCGACAGCCCAATTAGAAGAAACCATGCTGGAGTTGAAGAAGGATTACACGATTGTCATCGTGACCCACAGTATGCAACAAGCAGCGCGTGCTAGTGATTATACTGGTTTCTTCTACCTTGGAAACCTCATCGAGTACGATAAGACTTCGAATATTTTCCAAAATGCGAAATTGCAATCGACTAACGATTATGTATCGGGTCACTTTGGATAAAATAATAGGACAATAAAAAGGAAAATAGAATGACAGAACCAATTTTGCAAGTCAAGGACTTGTCGGTTTATTACAATAAAAAGAAGGCTTTGAATAGTGTCTCCTTGGACTTTGCGCCAAAAGAGATCACAGCCTTGATTGGTCCTTCAGGATCAGGGAAATCTACCCTTTTAAAAGCCATTAACCGCATGGGGGACCTGAACTATGAGGTCACAACCACAGGAACCATCCTCTATAATGGACATAATATCTACGGACCTCGGACCGATACGGTCGAATTGCGTAAGGAAATCGGAATGGTCTTCCAACAACCCAATCCCTTTCCAATGTCCATTTATGATAATGTGACCTATGGCTTGATGATTAATGGTGTCAAAGACAAGTCTGTCTTGGATGAGGCGGTTGAAACCTCGTTGAAACGCGCGTCCATCTGGGATGAAGTCAAGGATCGCCTACATGATTCTGCTATCGGACTTTCCGGTGGTCAGCAGCAACGGGTTTGTGTGGCGCGGGTCCTTGCGACCAGTCCAAAGATTATTCTTTTGGATGAACCAACTTCAGCGCTGGACCCGATTTCAGCCGGTAAGATTGAAGAAACCCTGTATGGACTAAAAGACCGTTATACCATGCTCTTGGTGACGCGCTCCATGCAACAAGCGAGTCGGATTTCCGATAAAACGGCCTTTTTCTTGGATGGCGATTTGATTGAGTACAATGATACCAATGAAATGTTCTTGAACCCAGCTAAGAAAGAAACAGAAGACTATGTCTCTGGTAAATTTGGATAGGAAGAAAATAAAATGTTACGAGTTCAATTTGAAGAAGATTTAGAAAAATTGCATAACCAATTTTATGCAATGGGAAATGAAGTGTTGACCCAAATCAATCGTACGGTTCGTGCTTTCGTCACACATGACCGTGAATTGGCCCGCCAGGTCATCGAAGATGATGCGGAGATCAATGAATACGAAGTGAAATTAGAGCGCAAATCGTTTGAGATTATCGCCCTTCAACAGCCGGTTTCGCAAGACCTTCGTGTGGTCATGACGGTCTTAAAAGCGGTCTCTGACTTAGAGCGGATGGGTGACCATGCGGTTTCAATCGCCAAAGCAACCATTCGCATGAAGGGGGAAGTTCGCATCCAATCTGTTGAAGAAGAGATCAGCAAGATGGGTCGTGAGGTCAAAGACTTTGTTGAAGCAACACTGGATGTTTACCTCAAAGGTGATGTAGATTTGGCCTATGAAGTTGCTACACGAGACGAAGTCATCAACCATTACTTTGATAGCATCCAAGAATTGGCAACAGAAGAAATTCGGAAGAATCCAGAGTCTATCGTAACTGGACGGGATTATTTCCAAGTGATCAACTTCTTGGAACGTATCGGAGATTATGCAAAAAACATCTGTGAATGGGTGGTTTACTTCGAAACAGGAAAAATTGTGGAATTATAAGAAAATAAAGTCTGAGGTCATCATCTCGGACTTTATTTTCTTATAGATCTGGTTTTACCCCCTCTTACCTTACAGACCATAGGATTTATGTTAGAATAGAAGATGAGAAAAAATGAAGAAGGAGTTAACTCATGCAAGCAGTTGCACATTTTATTGATACATTTGTACCTGAGCACTATGATCTATTCTTGGATTTGAACCGCTCAAACAAAACTTTCTCAGGGAAAGTGACTATTACCGGAGAAGCAAAGGAGACTCGCATCTCTCTTCACCAAAAGGATTTGACCATTGAGACAGTAGAAGTAGCCGGTCAAGCTCGTCCATTTTCGGTTGATGATGCCAATGAAGCAGTCTATGTTGAGTTGGTAGAGACAGGTCCAGTCACGGTTACTTTGACCTATTCTGGTAAGATCACAGATAATATGACAGGGATCTATCCGTCTTACTACACTGTAGATGGCCTTAAAAAGGAAGTGATTTCTACTCAATTTGAAAGTCACTTTGCACGTGAAGCCTTCCCAAGCGTGGATGAGCCAGAAGCCAAAGCGACCTTTGATTTGGCTGTGAAATTTGACCAAGAAGAGGGAGAAATCGTTCTTTCTAACATGCCTGAAATCGATGTCGAAAATCGGAAAGAAACTGGTATTTGGAAGTTTGATACAACTCCTCGTATGTCTTCTTATCTCTTGGCCTTTGCGGCAGGAGATCTTCAAGGTGTGACAGCTAAGACCAAGAATGGAACCCTAGTCGGTGTCTACTCTACCAAAGCTCACCCATTAGAAAACTTGGACTTCTCATTAGATATTGCCGTTCGTGCCATTGAATTCTACGAAGACTATTATGGAGTGGCTTACCCAATCCCTCAATCCCTTCATATCGCCCTTCCAGACTTCTCTTCAGGAGCCATGGAAAACTGGGGCTTGGTCACCTACCGTGAAGTTTACCTCCTTGTAGATGAGAATTCGACAGCTCAAAGCCGTCAAACAGTAGCCTTGGTAGTGGCTCACGAATTGGCTCACCAATGGTTCGGAAACCTCGTAACGATGAAGTGGTGGGATGACCTCTGGTTGAATGAAAGCTTCGCCAATATGATGGAATATGTCTGCTTGGATGCCATCGAACCAAGCTGGAACATTTTTGAAGACTTCCAAACAACAGGTGTACCTGCTGCCTTGAAACGCGATGCGACTGATGGCGTTCAATCCGTCCATGTGGAAGTGAAACACCCAGACGAGATCAACACCCTCTTTGACCCAGCGATCGTTTACGCCAAGGGTAGCCGTCTCATGCACATGCTTCGCCGCTGGTTAGGCGATGACGCCTTCCGCAAGGGCTTGAAAATCTACTTTGAAAAACACCAATATGGAAATACCATTGGGCAAGATCTTTGGGAAGCCTTGGGTCAAGCTTCTGGTCGGAATGTAGCAGCCTTTATGGATTCTTGGTTGGAGCAACCTGGCTACCCAGTTGTTTCAGCTTCTGTAGAGAATGATACCTTGATCATCCGTCAAGACCAGTTCTTTATCGGAGAAAAAGAAGAAAAAGGTCGCAAGTGGGTTGTTCCTTTGAACAGCAACTGGTCAGGTATTCCTGATACTTTGGAAACAGAAGTCTTAGAAATTCCAAACTACAGTGCCTTGAAAGCGGCTAACAGCGGTGCTCTTCGCTTCAATACAGAAAATACGGCTCACTATATCAGTGACTACCGTGGAGAATTGTTGGAAGACATCCTTGCGGACCTTGCTAACTTAGATAGCACTTCAAAATTACAAGTGGTTCAAGAACGTCGTCTGTTAGCTGAAAGTGGGCAAATTTCCTATGCAAGCCTCTTGCCAGTGATTGAACATTTGACAGAAGAAAGTTCCTTCTTGGTTGTTTCAGCTGTTTCGAGCGTCTTAGCCGGAATCAGTCTCTTTGTGGATGAAGGAACGGAAACAGAAGCGGCCTTCCATGAGTTGCTGAAACTCTTGAACCGTTACAACTTTGAACGCTTGGGTCTGGAGGCTAAGCCTGGTGAAACAGAAGAAGACGAAAAAGTTCGTCAGCTTATGATTGCTAACATGATCAGGGCCAATGATGAAGCTGCACAAGCACAAGCGAGCGCTATCTTTGAAGCGTATGCCTCTGATTTAGAAAAACTTCCAGCTGCCATTCGCTTGCAAATCTTGGTCAACCAAATCAAGCATCATGAGACCAAGGCGCTTAGCCAACAATACCTAGATACCTATGTAAAAACAGTTGATGGAAACTTTAAACGCCAGTTGGCAGCAGCTCTTTCTTACACCAAGGATGTGGAAACCTTGGAAGCTCTATTGAAGGAGTGGAAGAATAAGGATGTGGTGAAACCTCAGGACTTGGCTATGAGCTGGTACTACAACTTCTTGCATGATGACTTTACCCAAGGTAGAACCTGGACTTGGGCGCGTGAGAACTGGGATTGGATCAAGAAGGCACTTGGTGGTGATATGAGCTTTGATAAGTTTGTTATCTACCCAGCCAACTGTTTCAAGACCCTTGAACGGTTGAATGAATACAAGGCTTTCTTTGAACCTCAATTAGAAGATATGGCGATTAGCCGCAATATCAAGATGGGAATCAAGGAAATCGCCGCTCGTATCGATCTGATCGAGCGTGAGAAAGCAGCAGTTGAAGCAGCGCTTCTAGCTACAAAATAAAGAAAAAAGCTCTTAGAGAAGGCTTTGCAGATCTGCAAGCCTCTCTAGGAGCTTTTTATTTTTCTTTTTTGAAATAAGGTAGATGCTTAAGATTTCGATAAAGAATGACCGAGAAAATCGTTGTCAAAGTCATCTTAATCAAAACTGGGAGCACAAAAGGTAAGACGACAAATTTTATTGTGAGATCTATAGATTTATGGGTAATGAGCATAAATCCTAAGGCACCGCCAATAAAGAGGACGACTTCCCCCAAGGCGTTAGCAAGGAAAATACGAATGGTCTGTCCCTTTTGGCCAGCGAAGATAGAGGTCACCAAGGCACGAAGTGGAAAGAAGAAAAGGAATCTGGCAGTGGGACCGTAGAAGGAAGCGATGCCTCCATGACCACCTGCAAAGACGGGAAGGCCAATGGCACCTAAGAGGAGGTAAATGACGACGGAAAGAGTGGCTTCTTTTGGACGATAGATACTGGCAATTAATCCAATGGCTAAAGTCTGAAGCGTGATAGGAATGGGTCCCAGTCGAATTTCAAAAGCTGAAAGGGCAGCAATCAAAGCTACTCCAAGAGCAATTAATGTCATTGATTCAATTTTTTCAAAATAGTTAACATCGCAATATTTTTGTGATAACTATTCTACAAAAGAAGGCAAGACTGTCAAGTCTTCTTTTCAGCTGTGACAAATGTCTCCTTGATACTTTTAGGAAACTTTAAGTAAAAATTTAGGTAAGCTTAAGACTATTGAAGTATAATCGCCATATTTAAAGGATCGAGCTCCCTTTAAAATTTAAAAGACAAGTACTTGTACAAAAAAAATAAAAGGTAAAAAGATGAATCAAAAAGAAACAAAACAAGTAGTAGAAATGCAAGAATCCAAAGAAAAAATGGTCGTCCTAAAACGAAGTCCTAAGTGGTGGATTGGCATGGCAGCAGTTGGTGGGTTGTTGGTCGGTGCTGGAAGTGGCTTTGGTGTCGGTGTTATCGCCTCACAATCTTCCAATAACCAACAATTTTCTCAACCAGTCCAAACGGGTCAAAACCAAGGATCCAACCAGCAACAAAATAGTCAAAATGGCCATGCTTCACAAGGGAACCAGCAAACTGGTGGCCCACAGGATGGCGGACCTCAAGGTGGTGGACAAGGACATGGTGGTCCACAAGGAGGCGGTCCTGGTCAGATGCCACAGGATGGAATGGGTGGTCCACAAGGAAATGGTTCAGAAAATGGCATGAACCAATCTGGCGGACGACAAGAAGGGAATCAGGATTCCTCTAACAAGTCCAACACAAAGAATTCGAAGAAACAAAACAAGACGAGTGACAGTGAAAGTAACAAAGAAAACACGACAAACTCATAGAATAACCCTTCCTCAAGCAGAATGAATTTAATGATAAATCAAGGTTTTAACTATAGGAAATGAAGGCAAGTCGTGTTATAATAGTCTGGAATAGATTAGAAAGACTCACTCAGGAAAGAGAAGAGGAAGACACGATGATTAAAATTCTATTGGTCGAAGATGACCTTGGTTTATCAAATTCAGTATTTGATTTTTTAGATGATTTTGCGGACGTCATGCAGGTCTTTGACGGAGAAGAAGGTCTTTACGAAGCAGAAAGCGGGATCTATGATTTGATTCTGCTGGATCTCATGCTTCCTGAAAAAGACGGATTCCATGTCTTAAAAGAGTTGCGTGAAAAAGGTGTGACAACACCTGTTTTGATCATGACCGCCAAAGAAAGTTTGGATGACAAGGGACACGGCTTTGAGCTAGGAGCAGATGATTACCTCACCAAGCCTTTCTATCTTGAAGAGCTTAAGATGCGGATTCAAGCTCTTTTGAAGCGCTCAGGTAAGGTCAATGAAAATACTCTCAATTATGGCAAT
>CAUTRO010000049.1:0-7838 GCA_963540685.1 uncultured Streptococcus sp. | reverse complement strand
CATCATCTCTACTCCACCAGCTGCGTGAACCGTCACCATATCCACTCCGAAAGTCCCCAGTACGGACATAGCTGATTTGACTGTATTTGGGATATCGTGCAATTTTAAATCAAGGAAAATACTGTGTCCAAGCCCTTTTAGGTAGTGTACAATTTCAGGACCAACTGCATAGAAAAATTCCATTCCGATTTTTACAAATAGTTTTTCGTCTTCTGGAAAATGCTCTAAAAAGTTTTTGACATCCTCGAAAGCTGGAAAGTCAAGGGCGATAATAGGACGTTCTTCACGCATGGATTACTCCTTTTTAAGATTGATCATTTTGTTCACAAAAAAACCTTGCCCGAGGCAAGGTTACACGAAAATTAGGTAGAAACAACTACCATGATTCACCGTCTAGACCTTAGGAGCCTCTCTGGACTGCTTTAAAGGTTTTTATTTATTGTAGTACGATATTTGGGAAAAGTCAAGGATTTACAGTAGATTTTCCCTTACATGTTTTCGAAAATTCTCAAGCGTATCAATGCCATATCGATCCATGACCTGTGGCAGGTCTTCGATGATCGTTGGACAAGCATAAGGATCAGTGAAATTGGCAGTACCGACTCCAATCGCAGAGGCACCCGCAATCATCATCTCAATCGCTGCTTCTGCTGAATCGACACCTCCCATTCCGATAATCGGAAGTTTCGTGGATTGAGCTACTTGGCGGATAAGTTTTAAAGCAACTGGGAAGACAGCTGGTCCTGACATCCCTCCTGTACCATTGGCAATGATGGGTTTGCCAGTCTTAAGGTCAAAGCGCATCCCGACCAAAGTATTGATCATGGTCAATCCGGTGGCCCCTGCGTCTTCTGCTGCTTTTGCAACCTGAGTGATGTCTGCCACACTAGGGGTCAACTTAACGTAGACAGGAACGGAGGAAGCTTCTACCGCAGCTTTTACCGCATCATAGGCCAATTCTGGAACCTGGCCGATTAAGAGACCATTGTTGCCATGATCCACATTGGGACAGGAGATATTGAGCTCAATGGCTTTGACATTTGGTGCTTGGGAGATTTTTCTAGAAACCGTCGCATACTCTTCGTTGGAGAAGCCAGCTACATTGGCAATAATCGGTAGATCTGGATAATGCTGGGCCAACCAAGGGAGTTTCTCTGCTAGGACTATGTCTACGCCTGGATTTTGGAGACCAATGGCATTGAGCATGCCTGCAGGGGTCTCTGCGACACGTGGCGTCGGATTGCCAAAACGAGCTTCAGCGGTCGTTGCCTTGATCATAATGGATCCTAATAAGTCCAAGTCATAGTATTTGGCATATTCTTGACCAAACCCAAAACAGCCAGATGCAGGAATAATGGGATTTTTCAAGTCTAATCCTGGTAAGGATACGGCTAGTCGATTTGCTGTCATATGCTCCTCCTACATCACAATCGTACCGGTTTCAAAGACCGGTCCGTCTTCACACACGCGCTTATTTGCTGCTTGGCTTTCATTTTCCAGATGCACCACACAGGCATAGCAAGCTCCCATCCCACAGGCCATGCGGGATTCCATTGAAATATAGGCCCGAGGGTGATCATGGAATTTGGTATTCACATATTTGAGCATGCCAGGTGCCCCACAAGAATAGATGGCGTCAAACTCTTGGTCCATCTGATCAACGATCGTTGAGACATAGCCTTTGGTCCCGTATGATCCATCGTCAGTTGTTACAGTGACATGAGCCACCTGAGAAAGCTCTTCTTCCAAAATGACAGCTTCTTTGGTCGCAAAACCGACAACCACTTGGACTTCCACACCTTGTTGGTGAAGTTGTTTGGCCACTTGGACCAATGGAGGAACACCGATCCCGCCTCCAATAATCAAGGCTTTCTGATCTTGTCCGAGATTGGTGAGATCAAAGCCATTTCCCTGAGGCCCCATCACACTGAGTTTGCTGCCGATTGGCAATTGGGAAAAGATAGCCGTCCCTCCCCCTTCGATACGGTAGATCAAGCGACAAGTCTGTGTTTGACGGTCGATCTCAGAAATTGAAATCGGACGGCGAAGGAGCTTAGACCCATCAGGTACGCGGATATGAAGGAATTGACCCGGAAGCATCTGCTCCACCATTTCCCCCTTTAAGATCATGGAATAGATGCGAGGAGCGATCTCTTCTTGAGCGATTAACTCCATGTCCTCCATCATGATGTTGCCAAAGCGTTTTTTACAACTGTCACTGACCATTGGTTTCCTCTTCTTTCTTTCAGCAAAAAAGACCTCGCAAAAGCAAGGTCACACAAATGATCAGCTAGACTCCGTCCGCTGAACTTTTTTTCGTCTTTCCTTGCAGGCCTCTCTGGACCTCTTAAAGGTTAAATTTGTCTCATTATATCGCGCTACTTGACGCTTGTCAAGTAGAAATCGGTGACTTAAGAAGTTTTCTTGGGATCAAAATCCTCTGGGATCGGTTTGATGTATTGCATGGCGATTCGGTTCTCAGGCTTGCGATCGACTAAATAAAGAACCAGTAAAAAGATCCATTCCAGGGGTTTCATCAAGTAGTAGATCAGGTCCATAGCCCATTTCTTCTTGATATGTTTGGCAAAAGGATAGCCATAGCGGTCATAAGTGAGACGTAAGAAGCGATGGAAACGTGGCGTTTTTTCTTCTAAGACCTGCTCAAAGGCATTGGCAATACAGAGCTGGCGATTGACGACGACTGGATGGCCGTGACGGACTCCCATCCGCTGGAGTTTTACGACTTTTTCATGGCCACCAGCCGCAACCGTACAGAGATAGTGCTCATCAATGATGAGATTCTGAGGAGGGATCTTTTGTGAGAAGGCCCAGTCTGCTGTATTGGTCCAGGCCTTGATCATAGAATCCGGTTGTTGGCCAAAGAGCATAAGAATGAGGACAACGAGAGCCAGCGTCGGAAGGGCAAGCAGAACTGCCAGCCAAGGCCAGTTACGTGACTTGTTTAAGAGCTGATGGAAATACTGAAGCAGGCGATTGTCATAAGTTATCTCTGCTCGATCTTCTTGCCATTCCTTGATTCGAACCCACAAGAGATGGAAGGAATAGATCAGTAAGAAAAAGGTGTGAAAACTTGCTACCTGCAGCTGTTGATCAAAAACTAATAATAGGACCACTCCTCCTAGAATGCCACTAATACAGAAGATATTGGCCAATGGAGATAGGGAATTAGCATCCCGATAGGAATAGATGATCAAGGCGAGCAAGGTGAGAGCTGCAAGGGTGAAGAAGGTTGGATACGCACCTGACCAGATCAAGGCGTGCTTCTGGGAATTTACCAGGCGTTCAGTCCAATCGTAAAAGGTCATATCTTTCACGATAAAAATGAAAATCGCTTCTAGAAAACAGCCGAAGAGACCAAACCAAAGAATGATTGTTGGCTGATGCTTCTTCTTTTTGACAGGCTTAGGACTAGATGCTTCAATGGAGAATGTGTCCTCTTCTATCAGCTCTTCTCCCTTCGCTGTTCCTCTATCTTCAAACAGATCCGGATCTTTGAGAGCTTCTTCCTCTGCTTCTTTGAACTGGATACTGGACCACCGCCCAATCCCATAGATGATGACAAAAATATTGGGGATAAAGAGGGCTAAGGTGATACCATAGGGCAGTACCTCCATCGTAAAGGAAAATACGGCAAAAAAACTAAACTGAACAAATCGATCCGACAGGGCATAGATCGACTCACTAATGACAAAATAGAGGTAAAAGGCCAATAGAATCAGAGCATTAGTCACAAAATTAATCTGCAAGAGTCCGGCTGTGAAATGAGTCTCTAATTCTTTATCTTTTTTCTTATACCAGGAAACTAGTTTTTTCATAAGATCTCCTCAATCCATTTTTTATCATTCTATCAATCAAATCTCAGCTTGAGCAAGGCAAAACTGTAATTTTCCATCAAAATCAGACCTCAGTTGGAGATTTTGGTCCAAATCTTCTATTATTTTAACGATTTGATCCAACCTACTTCCTATCAGCTAACTCAAGCTGTGTTATTCTCCTATCCAAACCTTGAAATGTCCGCATTTTACGGGAAAAACGTGCCTTTTTATGTTAAAATAAAAGCATGAGAATACAACAATTACAATACATTATCAAAATCGTCGAAACCGGCTCTATGAATGAGGCCGCAAAACAACTCTTTATCACGCAACCGAGTCTCTCGAATGCTGTCAAGGACTTGGAAAATGAGATGGGAATTGATATCTTTATCCGCAATCCCAAAGGAATCACTCTGACTCGTGATGGGATGGAGTTTCTCTCCTATGCCCGCCAGGTAATCGAGCAGATCGACCTCTTATCCGAGCGCTATAAAAATCCTGTGGGCTCTCGTGAACTCTTCAGTGTCTCTTCCCAGCACTACGCCTTCGTCGTCGAAGCCTTCGTTTCACTCCTCAAGAAAAGTGATATGGAAAAATACGAGCTCTTTCTTCGGGAGACGCGGACTTGGGAGATCATTGATGACGTCAAGAATTTCCGAAGCGAGGTTGGCGTACTCTTTTTGAATAGCTACAACCGGGACGTGCTCTCTAAGATGCTGGATGATAATCACCTGATTGCTACTCACCTCTTTACAGCGCAGCCTCATATCTTTGTCAGCAAGACCAATCCCCTTGCCAAGAAGGAGATCGTCCACCTATCTGATCTGGAAGATTTTCCTTATCTCAGCTATGACCAAGGAACCCACAACTCCTTCTACTTCTCAGAAGAAATCCTCTCCCAAGAACACCATAAAAAATCCATCGTTGTGAGCGACCGGGCCACCCTCTTTAATCTCTTGATTGGTCTGGATGGCTACACCATTGCGACCGGGATCCTCAATAGCAATCTCAATGGCGATAACATTGTCTCCATTCCCCTTGATATTGAAGACCCGATCGAGCTGGTCTACATCAAACATGAAAAGACTGCCCTCTCAAAAATGGGAGAAAAATTCATCGAGTACTTGCTAGAGGAAGTGAAGTTTGATAAGTAAGAAAAAATCTGAGTGATCCATGTTCACTCAGATTTTTTTAGTGTCTTAATTTAGAAAAGACTTCCCCAATCTTCCCTTCAATAACCAGGTCTGCCTGCTTGTCTTGCGGGATACTGGTCTTGTTAATGACGACCAGGTTCTTCCCTTGGAAATACTGAATCAAGCTGGCTGCTGGATAGACCACAAGGGAGGTTCCGCCGATGATGAGAAGGTCAGCCTCTTGGATGGCTCGAGCTGCTTGACTAAAGACATCCATATCGAGGGGCTCCTCATAAAGGGTCACATCCGGCTTGACCACCTTGCCACAGTCCAGGCAATGCGGAACAGTCCCTGCCAAAGCTAGAAAGGCTTCCAAATCATAAAAGCGCTGGCAACCTGTACAGTAATTGCGATCGGCACTACCATGGAGCTTCAAGACTTTCTTTGATCCTGCCATCTCATGAAGACTATCAATATTTTGCGTCACTACTGCCTTGAGCTTCCCTGTCTGCTCCAGCCAAGCCAAATAACGATGGGCCGCATTGGGCTTGGCATCCGGATAGACTAAGTATTTTTTGTAAAAGGCGAAAAAGTCCTCCGGATAGCGCTCAAACATGGTATGTGAAACCAATTGCTCAGCTGTCAAATGTCGCCCTAACTGAACGCTATAGACGCCATCAGAGCTACGAAAATCGGGAATATTGGACTCTGTAGAGACACCTGCTCCACCAAAAAAGACGATTCGTTGGCTCTGATCAATGATCTCTTGCAACTCTTTTAGTTTATCCATCTCTTCCTCCTTACAAGAGAGCCTCGATAAGGGCATTGGCCTGATCAAAATAAAAAGGTTCTCGTTGATAAATGATCCCCGTCTCCTGGGCCAAGCTCACTAAGAGCTCCATAAAGTGCTGAGAAGAGAAACCCGTCGTCCGGTGGAGCTCTTCCTCATCAAAGGGCTTGATCAAGTGGGCCAAGGGATTGCGAACGGATTTTTCTAACTCCCGCAATTGTTGGGCTGCAACTTTGACGCTATCTGTCAAGTCCAAGAGTAAGATCAACTCCGTCAAACTGGATGAATTGACCACACTTTCGCTGTGGAATTGCTGCAGGATAGGATTGTCAGACGCATGCAAGTCCTCAAACTTCCAGCGGTCATAACTGGATTCTTTGGAGTTATGGATATAGTTGGATATTTCAGGAATTTTCAATTGAATCAAGCGCATAAAGATCCGGTAGATAGCTGGACTAACCGCCCGAATAAAGTCAATAATCTGTTCATTTCGCAACTTGGCTTCGAGGTCATAAAGGTAGTTGACCAGCTGTTCATCCTCGGGATTTTCATGCCAAAAAAGCTGAAAACTAGTCGCTTCTAGCACTTCTGTTTTCAACTGTTGATTCATGACAGGTTGGATATTGAGCTCACGACGCTCGGCCATTAACTGCAATAAGGTCAAGACCAGCTCTGGAACTTCCTTCTGCTTCTTAGCAGAGCGAAGGGCCCGACTATACTGGTAGGTCTGAAGGTCGTAGAGCCACTCATCATGAAGGTATTCTGTCATTAGTCTGCAATCAAGGTTTCAAGCCCAACCTTCATCATATCAGTGAAGGTATTTTGACGTTCTTCAGCTGTAGTGTCTTCTTCTGGATTAACCAAGCTATCTGAAATGGTCATAATAGCAAGGGCATCAACATGGTGTTGGGCAGCTAAGTAGTAAAGAGCTGCTGCTTCCATTTCTACAGCTTTCACGCCCCATTTACCAAGCTCAATGTTCTTTTCACCATAGTTTGAATAGAAGACATCAGAAGACAAGACATTGCCGACGTGCGTCGTCATACCAAGGTCTTTGGCAATGTGGTAGGCTTTATCTAACAAATCAAAGTTAGCGATTTGTGGGAAATCATACATAGGCCAGTCATTGCGGATGATGTTTGAGTTGGTAGCTGCTGCTTGGGCCAAGACCAATTCACGGACATGAACATCCTCATTCAATGAGCCCGCAGTTCCGACACGAATCAATTTCTTTACACCGTAGTCGACGATCAACTCACGCGCATAGATAGAGATGGATGGCATCCCCATACCTGTTCCCATAACAGAAACACGATGACCCTTGTAGGTCCCTGTATAACCAAACATGTTACGAACTTCATTGAAGCAAACAGCATCTTCAAGGAAATTCTCAGCAATAAATTTCGCACGAAGAGGATCTCCAGGTAGGAGGATTTTATCAGCAATTTCACCGTGCTTAGCAGCAATATGGATAGACATAATTTATGATACAAAGAGCGAGAAGAAAACGACTGAAAATTAGGAATCTGACGAGAAATCCTGATTTCTCAGTCAGATTATCTATTTTCCGAGCTTTCCGCTCGTGTTCAAATCTGAACACACGCTCTTACCTTTCTTTTTTATTTATAGGATAGGCGACAGAGAACAAAGGAAAAATATGAAACTGACGAAGCATCACAGATGCTAGACAGTTTATCTTTTTTCCACAGTTCTCCGCCCGTATTCAGTTCAGCGAATACAGTTAACCCTTCCTTTCTGTGTATATTTTTTATTTAGAAAAGCTTTCCGCTCGTGTTCAAATTAGAACACACGCTCTTACCTTTCTTATTTTTAGTTTGTTAATGAATCCAAAAATGCGTACAATTTTGCATTCATTTCTTGGAAATCGTAAGCACGGATGGCTTCCGGTTTTTCGACAAATGGCAATGTTTGACTTTGGGCTTCCAAAACAGCTTCACCATCTGCAACAATTAAGAGATCGACTGCTTCTGGATCAAATTCCAAGTGGGCTTGGAAGGCATAGTGTTTAGGACTGAAGCGTACAATCTGCCGTGGACAACCTTGACTAGTCGCAAGGAC
>CAUTRO010000048.1:0-8053 GCA_963540685.1 uncultured Streptococcus sp. | reverse complement strand
GAAGGTCAACTTATCCACTAATTCGACTTATGTGGATGATAAGGAAGTGGAACTTCTTGGGAAGGAATTTGATCTCTTGATCTATTTCCTTCAAAACCAAAATGTCATCCTTCCAAAGACACAGATCTTCGATCGCCTTTGGGGCTTTGACAGTGATACGACTATCTCAGTGGTTGAAGTCTATGTTTCAAAAATCCGTAAGAAATTAAAAGGAACAGATTTTGTCGATAATTTGCAAACATTACGGAGTGTGGGGTATATCTTAAAAAATGCTAACAAGGATTAAGAAAACAGTCGGAGAAGATGATTTTTCTTACTTCATCCGATATTTTGGTCTCTTCACCTTGATATTCTCAGCCATGACCTTAATTATTATTCAGGTTATGCGCTCAAGTCTCTATACAACGGTCGATGAAAATCTTAAGACCCTGAGTCAGGATCCCTATTCCATTATAGCTATTGCCAACCGGGATCAGAAACAGTCTAGTTCCAAAGAGGATGATGAGCATGAGATGATGATACCTAATACAGACAAATCGGAACCAAAAGGGGATGTTACTTCCAATACCACTGTTGTTCTACTTGACAAAAACTATCAAAATTTAACAACGGGAAATGGGTTTTTAAACTTCAAAACGGTAACCTTTGGTCGTAAACTGCTCAACAGGGTTTCCCAACTCCAAATCACAAATAGTTACGGGAAAAAAGAAAGTTACCGGGCTTACGTGACAGATCTGGGCTTGTCTGATGACGGAGACAGTGACGTCAAGTATGCGGTTATTATGACCAATATCAGTCAGTTAGAGCAGACTAGTGAGGAGCATGAGAGCCAGATCACTCTCGTCATGATTTGCTTCTGGGGAATCTCTTTATTTGCTAGTCTCTTCCTTGCCCGTCTTAGCGTTAAGCCCCTTCTTGAGAGTATGCAAAAGCAAAAAGCTTTTGTAGAAAATGCTTCTCATGAGTTACGGACACCGCTAGCAGTTTTGCAAAATCGCCTTGAATCGCTTTTTAGAAAGCCAGAAGCGACCATTATGGAATCGAGTGAGAGTATTGCGTCCAGCTTAGATGAAGTGCGAAATATGAAACTCTTGACTGCCAATCTTCTAAATATTGCCCGAAGAGATGACGGGTTGAAGCCAGAGATGGAAGATATTGAGCCAAGCTTTTTCGATCAGACCTTCTCGAATTTTGAGATCATTGCGGAAGAAAATGGCAAAGTCTTCCAAGGAGACAATCAGGTGGACAAAGTCATTTGTTCAGATAGAACACTCCTCAAGCAGTTGATGACGATTCTCTATGACAACGCCTTGAAGTATACTGATGAAGATGGTGAAATCCAGTTTGAAGTCCAGATGAAGGAAAAGAATCTCTTTTTAAGAGTCTTGGATAATGGTCCGGGTATTCGTGACGAGGATAAGAAACGAATCTTCGATCGTTTTTACCGAGTGGATAAGGCTAGAACTCGTCAAAAAGGTGGATTTGGTTTGGGGTTATCGCTTGCCAAGCAGATTGTCGAAGCCTTTAAAGGGACGATTCAAGTCAAAGATAACAAACCAAAGGGGACTATCTTTGAAGTGAAGTTATCCACTAAGACGGAAAGTCGTAAAAAAAATCGTTCATAATTTTATAAATTAGAAAAGAGGAAATCTTATGAGTTCCAAAATGTTGCACACTTGCCTTCGTGTGGAAAACTTGGAAAAATCGATCGCTTTTTACCAAGATGCATTTGGTTTTGAAGAAAAACGTCGGAAGGATTTTCCAGACTACGAATTCACCATCGTGTATTTGGCCTTGCCTGGTGATGACTACGAGTTGGAATTGACATACAACTATGATCATGGTCCCTATGTCATTGGAGATGGCTATGCCCACGTTGCGTTGAGCACACCAGACCTAGAAGGCTTACATGCAGAGCACAAGTCTAAAGGCTATGAAGTGACCGAACCAAAAGGTCTTCCAGGAACTCAACCGAATTACTATTTCGTAGTAGATCCCGATGGCTATAAAGTAGAAGTTATTCGCGAAAAATCACTTTGATATAAAAGAGGGCGACGGTCTCCCTCTTTTTTATGAAAACAATTACAAAAGGACTGTTTTTTAGAGAGAAATTTGCTATAATAAAGTTATGCTTTTTAAACACACAAAAATTATTTTATTAATCTTTATAAATCTTCTTTTAGTTAGTCTTTTGTATATTGGTTACCAAAAGATTCAAAAAGTACGGGAAAACAAGGCCTATCAGGACCAATTTTCTAAGGTAACCCAGTTAGAAGGAGAGGTAGAGAAAGGAAAAAATGTTCAGACTCAAGAAGGAATCATAGGGACCTCTTATGTGACGGCCTATTATCCTACAAAAGATGGGCAACCCGTTACGATCATTAAAGAAAAGATTCAAGAAGACCTGAATCATTTAGGATCGGATGAGAAAACCAAGGAACCCAAGCATTTAACGTTCTACCATAGTGAAGAAGCAGAAGCTCCTTTTGTCGGTTATCATCCTATTCAGATCAAGCGGTCTGAATATCAGTACAAAAAAGGAAAATTCATCAAAAATGAAACGGTGAAGCTACCTCTCTTTTATTTGGATGATGAGAATAATCTTCTTACCCTGAGCCAAGTTTTCGCAGATCCAGATGGAGCAAAGCAGATTTTCTTAGACGAATTGAAAAACAATCTTTCTTTTCGTCAGCTAGACGAGGAGAGCATTGATCAAATGGTCGCTCATTTTGCAGAGTTAGATCTGAGCCAATGGGAATTCCGATATGAAAAAGGAAATTTCATCATTCCGTTTCCAAGCAAGGTTAAGGGAGATGATACCTTTACTGTCCCCTTATCTAAATTCTATGATGTGATTGATACTGATCGCCTACTTCCTGAAGATCTCGAATCTTACCAGTCCTATATTGAAGAGCGCCGTCAAAAGATGATCGCTTTGACTTTTGATGATGGGCCAGATCCTACGACGACACCACAAGCTCTCTCCATCCTTAAGAAGTATAATGCCAAGGCAACCTTCTTTATGGTTGGTAAAAATGTTAACGCCTATCCAGATATTGCCAAGCAAGTTCGTAAGGAAGGACATCAGATTGGCAACCATACCTGGAATCACCCTCAATTACCAAAATTGAGCTTGGATGATGCTAAAAAGGAGATCCTGGATACGCAAGAAGCCATTCAAAAAGCGACAGGTGTGCAGACCAAGATTACCCGTCCGCCGTATGGAGCAATCAATAACGCCATCCAATACGGTGTGGACCAGTCCTTCATCATGTGGGATGTAGATAGTTTGGACTGGAAGAACCACAATACAGCTTCTATTCTCAATGAAGTAAAAAAAGAAGTCAAACCAGGTTCGATTATCCTCATGCATGATATTCATCAGACCACGATTGATGCCTTACCAACCGTCCTTGACTATCTTAAATCACAAGGCTATACCTTTGTAACAGTTGATGAATTGTTGGATTACCAACTTGAAAGTCATCGCATTTATTACAATGGAAATTAACGTAAAAATCCTCTGCTGGAAATAGCAGAGGATTTTGTTAGTTAGTGAGATAGAGTTCGGAATTTTTTAGGATGATCTCTCTGATCGAAGCGTACTTTTTCAAAGTTTTCAGTTCTTCTGGGTGGGTGATGAAGGTAATCACGTAACCATCACGCCCCATCCGTCCTGTCCGACCAGCACGGTGGGTATAGGTCTCCACATCACGGGGGAGATCGTAGTTGATCACACACTCGAGACGTTCAATATCGATTCCACGTGCTACCAAATCGGTTGCAAGTAAAAGGGTTAGCTGATAGTCTTTGAAGCGTTCCAAGATGACCTTGCGGTATTTGACATTGACGTCACTAGCGAGAGATACGGCATCAATCTCTCTATATTGCAATTTTTCTTCTGCGCTTCCGAGATCAGATAGGCTATTGAAAAAAACCAAGCCCCGGAAATCTTCGACGTAGGCGAGTTTGCGGAGCAATTCGACCTTGTCACGCTTGTCCACTTGCATGTAAAAATGTTGGATATTCTCTAGAGAAACCCCATCAACCGTAATGCGAAGGGTATTTTCTTCTAGCTGGTCTGGATCGACCTTGGCAGTAGCACTCATGTAGACATATTGATGGTCGCGAGGAGCATAGTGGCTGATCTTATCGACAAAGTGGTACTGAGAATCGCTCAGTAATTGGTCAAATTCATCTAAAATGATGGTATCGACATTCATCATTTTAATTTTTTTAAGCTTGATTAGTTCAAAGATCCGACCAGGGGTCCCAATCAGGATTTCAGGTCCTTTTTTGAGGCGTTCAATCTGACGTTTTTGACTGGATCCAGAAAGGAAGAGTTGTGCTTGGAGACCTAGAGGCTCTGCCCATTGTTTGGTGACATCAAAAATCTGACCTGCTAATTCTGTATTAGGAGCCAAGATTAAAAGCTGTTGGGCCTTCTTCGGTTTGAGTTTGAGCAAGCTCGGAAAGAGGTAGGCAAGGGTCTTACCGGTACCGGTAGGACTGATCCCGAGGACATTTCCTCCTTCATAGATAGGAGAGAAGATTTGCTCCTGAATGTCAGTGAAGGTATCAAATCCAAGTGTTTCTAGCTGGTCTATCCAGCTTTGCGGAAATAGTTCTTTCATTCTTTTTTATCCTTAAATTGTATTCCAGCGCTTTGGCGCATTTGGTAAAGGGTTTCATGGACCTGCTCAGCTGTTTTAATCCATTCGAGGTAAGCCGACTCTTTTTGGCCAGCTATAGCATGGGCAAAGGCTTCCGCCTCTTCTCGCATGACATGACTACAAGGCGTGAGAGGAAGATCGATGACTTCACCAGAATGGCTGACAAATTGGGCCTGGTTGATAGCTGCTACAGTATTTAGGGTCAGGGTTCCAGTCTTGGTGTAGATTTCAGCCGGGAGTTGACTGCTAATGTTTTTCCCCGCCTGAATGGCAACCTGAAACGTTGGATAGATCAAGACCCCTTGACCATAAAGATCAACTGAATTGGGTAATTGCTGAGCGGTGTAGCGGCTTGAGATCGGCTCTCCAAAGAAGCCAATCGCTAGGTAGAGGCAGTAGACTCCCAGATCCATCAAAGCCCCACCTGCATAGACATCTGAGAAGATATTGGGCATCTCACCAGCAAGGAGGGCAGGTAACTTGGAAGAATACTTGGCAAAGGTAAAGTTAGCGCCTAGGATTTCCTGGTTCGAGAGGAAGTCTTTAATGACTTGAAAAGCTGCTTCTTGGTAATTTCTGGCAGCTTCAAAGAGATAGACCTGGTGATCTTTAGCAAGCTTCACCAGGTCCTTCCATTCAGAAGGACTCGTCACAGCCGGTTTTTCAATGATGACATGCTTCTTGGCTAGGATAGCAAGCTTGGCCTGAGCATAGTGAAGAGAGTTGGGGCTGGCAATGTAGACCACATCCAGCTCACTATCTAGGAAGTCCACTAAGTCAGTGTAGCAGGAGATCGCTTCGTATGGCTCACAAAAATCTCGAGCCGTCTTCATTTTTCTCGAATACACAGCCTGCAAAAGATAGTGACCCGTTTGGTGAGCGGCAGTTATAAATTCATGTGAAATCCAACTCGTTCCAATAATTCCAAGCCTTAGCATAAGATGTCCTCCCGCAATCGATTCACCCTATTATACCATGAAAAGGAGGAGGGGCGGAGTGAAAAATGCTAGGGATTTTGAGAGTTTTTTGTTACAATAGAAAGTGAATAAGTCAAGGAGTAAGAGATGACCATATCAGTTGTAGTTCCATGTTTTAATGAAGAAGAATCGATTCCATTGTTTTATGCGGAGATGGAGCGTGTCCGGATGGAGATGGGGGAAAAGTTTGAATATATTTTTATAAATGATGGCTCGTCAGATAAAACGCTATCTGTCCTTCGGAAGCTACATATTACAGATTCGAATGTGCATTACCTTTCTTTTTCTCGGAATTTTGGGAAGGAAGCAGCATTGTATGCTGGGCTTGAGCGTGCTAGTGGTGAATTCGTCACTGTCATGGATGTAGATCTACAGGATCCTCCAGAGTTGTTGGCCCAAATGAAGCAGAAATTGGATGAAAACCCGGAATTGGACTGTGTCGGAACACGGCGCGTAACCCGGGATGGGGAACCTCCAATTCGGTCTTTCTTTGCTCGGATGTTTTATAAATTGATCAATCATATCAGCCAGGTGGAAATGGTTGACGGTGCGCGTGATTTCCGTTTGATGCGCCGTCAAATGGTTGATGCTATACTGGATCTATCTGAGTACAATCGATTTTCTAAGGGGATTTTTGCCTGGGTAGGATTTGAGACAGAGTACCTGGAATATAAAAATGTAGAGCGCGTGGCAGGAGAGACGTCTTGGAATTTTTGGTCCCTATTCAAATACTCTATTGAAGGGATTGTCAATTTTTCGGAAGCCCCACTAAATATTGCCTTTATTGGTGGTCTTTTATCTTGGGTCTTGGCCTTTATCATGGTGGTTCTGATTGTGATCCGTACACTAGTCTTTGGGGATCCAACTTCTGGATGGCCATCCCTCATGACTGTGATTCTTTTCCTAGGAGGCTTCCAATTGCTTACCATTGGGATTCTAGGGAAATATATCGGTAAGATCTTCATGGAAACCAAGAAACGTCCAATCTATGTCATCAAGGAGAAAAGCAAGTAAAAGCAGAATTTTTCTGCTTTCAGACTGGAGAAAAAGACCATTTTGGACGATTTTCTTCAGTCTTTTTAAAAAAAATAGAGAAAGTAAAAAACTCTTAAGAATAGCGCTACATCAGCATTCCTAAGAGTTTTCGCTATATGGTACCTACCCTACAAAATGGGAATGTTTCTATTGCTGGTAGGGTTTGTCTACGTTCTGAAAGCAGAATTTTTCTGCTTTTTTTGCTATAATGATAGGGAAAAAACATTTGAAAGGAAATTACCATGATTTTAATTACTGGTGCAAATGGTCAACTCGGAACAGAGCTTCGTCATTTGTTAGATGAACGAAATGAAGAATATGTAGCAGTCGATGTAGCTGAAATGGACATCACAAATGCAGAGAAAGTAGACGAGGTTTTTGCGGAAGTGAAGCCGACCTTGGTCTACCACTGTGCTGCCTATACAGCAGTAGACGCAGCAGAAGATGAAGGAAAAGAGTTGGATTACGCCATCAACGTGACTGGTACGGAAAATGTAGCGAAGGCGTCTGAAAAGCATGGGGCGACCTTGGTCTATATCTCAACGGACTACGTGTTTGATGGGAATAAGCCAGTGGGACAAGAATGGGAAGTAGACGATCAACCAGATCCCCAAACAGAGTACGGTCGTACAAAACGCATGGGAGAAGAATTGGTTGAGAAACATGTTACCAACTATTACATCATCCGTACAGCTTGGGTCTTTGGTAACTACGGTAAGAACTTTGTTTTCACGATGCAAAACTTAGCCAAGACTCACAAGACTTTGACCGTTGTGAATGACCAGCATGGTCGTCCAACTTGGACACGCACTCTTGCAGAGTTCATGACCTATCTAGCTGAAAACCGCAAGGAATATGGTTATTACCACTTGTCTAATGATGCGGAAGAAGATACGACTTGGTATGACTTTGCAGTTGAGATCCTCAAAGACACAGATGTAGAAGTGAAGCCAGTGGATTCTAGTCAATTCCCCGCTAAGGCAAAACGTCCTCTCAACTCAACAATGAGTTTGGCCAAAGCGAAAGCTACAGGATTCGTCATTCCAAGCTGGAAGGATGCATTGAAAGAGTTCTATAAACAAGAAGTGAAATAATGTTTTCAAAAGAGGGTGGAGTGTTTATGAACCTTACCTCGAAAGTTAGAAAAGACAGACTTAACTTTTGGGGATTTGGTCATTAGCGCTTCTCTCTTTTTTATTGGGTTTATGGTATAATAAAAGCAATATACTGATTGAAAGTGAGTTGTAATACTTGGAAAATGTAACTCCCCAAAAGGTTTTTTTCTGGAATATTTTAGGTAGTTTGTCTTCGGCAGCTGTTTCAGTTATTCTTCTTTTTATTGTTACACGTACTTTGAATAGTGCTTCA
>CAUTRO010000047.1:0-8142 GCA_963540685.1 uncultured Streptococcus sp. | reverse complement strand
CTGATATTGAGTATGCAATCTCAAATACCTTCGGTTTTGGTGGACACAACGCTGTACTTGCCTTTAAACGTTGGGAGGGATAATTCGTGAATATTTCTGAAATTAAAGATCTATTGGCTCAATTTGATGCTTCAACTTTGCGTGAATTTTCATATAAAAATAACGGCGAAGAATTGAATTTGAGTAAAAACCAAACTAGTTCAGTTGTGGCTACACCTGTAGCCTCTGCGGTTGAAGTAGTGGCAGCAACCCCTCAAACTCCGGTAGTAGCCCCTGTTGTCGAAGCAGCAGCAACACCAGCTGTAGCGGTTGAACCAGTTGCTGCTCCAGCTCAAACAGCAGAAGGTGATGTCGTTGAAAGTCCATTGGTTGGTGTGGCTTACTTGTCACCAGCTCCAGATAAATCTGCCTTCGTATCTGTAGGAGACAAGGTCACTAAGGGTCAAACACTCTTGATCATTGAAGCCATGAAAGTGATGAATGAAGTACCAGCACCTAAAGATGGGGTGGTCACTGAAATATTGGTAACGAATGAAGAAATGGTTGAATTTGGAAAAGGATTGGTTCGAATCAAATGACAATTGATATTAATGCTATTCGTGAGGCTTTGCCGCATCGTTACCCAATGCTTTTGGTGGATCGCGTTTTGGAAACAAGTGAAGATACCATTGTTGCTATTAAAAATGTGACGATCAATGAACCATTTTTTAACGGTCATTTCCCTCAGTACCCGGTGATGCCAGGTGTTCTTATCATGGAAGCCTTAGCTCAAACAGCAGGTGTACTGGAGTTGTCAAAACCTGAAAATAAAGGGAAATTAGTCTTTTATGCAGGGATGGACAAGGTGAAGTTTAAAAAACAAGTCGTTCCAGGAGATCAACTGGTGATGACAGCTACTTTTGTCAAACGTCGTGGAACAATTGCTGTTGTTGAAGCGAAAGCAGAGGTAGACGGTAAGCTTGCAGCTTCAGGAACACTTACTTTTGCAATTGGAAATTAAGAAAGGCCTATCTATGTTTCGTAAGATCTTAATCGCCAATCGTGGTGAGATTGCAGTTCGCATTATTCGTGCAGCTCGTGAACTTGGCATCGAGACGGCTGCAGTGTATTCTACTGCTGATAAAGAAGCCTTGCATACCTTACTGGCTGATGAAGCAGTTTGTATTGGACCTGCTAAATCAACAGAATCTTATTTGAATATGAGTGCGGTTTTATCTGCAGCTGTTTTAACAGGTGCAGAAGCCATTCACCCCGGTTTTGGATTTTTGAGCGAAAACTCAAAGTTTGCGACCATGTGTGAAGAAGTTGGCATTAAATTTATCGGCCCATCTGCTAAAGTCATGGATATGATGGGGGATAAGATTAATGCTCGTAAACAGATGATCAAGGCAGGAGTTCCTGTCATTCCTGGATCAGATGGGGAAGTCTATACTTCAGAAGAAGCTCTCGAGATTGCTGAGAGAATCGGCTATCCTGTCATGTTGAAAGCATCTGCAGGAGGAGGCGGTAAGGGAATTCGGAGGGTTGAAAAACCAGAAGATCTCGTTGCTGCTTTTGAATCTGCTTCCTCAGAAGCTCAAGCTGCTTTTGGAAATGGTGCCATGTATATGGAGCGGGTGATTTATCCTGCACGCCACATTGAGGTACAGATTTTAGCGGATCAGCATGGACATGTGATTCATTTAGGTGAACGTGATTGTTCTCTTCAGCGGAACAATCAAAAAGTTCTAGAAGAATCCCCTTCGATTGCCATTGGAAAAACTCTTCGTAATCAAATTGGATCTGCTGCTGTTCGTGCAGCTGAATCAGTTGGTTATGAGAATGCTGGGACCATCGAATTCTTATATGATGAAGGCAAGGGTGAGTTCTACTTTATGGAAATGAATACTCGTGTTCAAGTAGAGCATCCTGTAACGGAATTTGTAACTGGAGTTGACATCGTTAAGGAACAGATCAAAATTGCAGCAGGCCAGGAATTGTCTGTCACTCAAGAGGATATTGTTATCAAAGGCCATGCAATTGAATGCCGGATCAATGCGGAAAATCCTTCCTTTAACTTTGCACCAAGTCCAGGGAAGATTACCAATCTCTATCTTCCAAGTGGAGGGGTTGGTCTACGTGTGGATTCTGCTGTGTACCCTGGTTATACAATTCCTCCATACTACGATAGTATGATTGCCAAGATTATTGTTCATGGTGAAAATCGATTTGATGCACTGATGAAGATGCAGCGAGCTCTTTATGAGTTAGAAATTGATGGTGTCACTACCAATAGTAATTTTCAGTTGGATTTGATTTCAGATTCGCATGTGATTGCTGGTGATTATGACACTGCATTTTTGATGGAACAATTCCTTCCAAATTATAATAAGGAATGATGAAAAAGCCTGGACTTGTGAGGGAAGTAAGAACATCATCCTCACAGTTTCAGGCTTTTATAGTAATGCTATAGATGCTGTAGCATATTTTAAGGAGTAAGTAATGGCATTATTTTCTAAAAAAGATAAATATATTCGGATCAATCCGAATAGGTCATCCTGGAAAGAACCTCAACCAAAACCTGAAGTTCCGGATGAACTATTTTCACAATGCCCAGGTTGTAAACATACTATTTACCAAAAAGATTTAGGAAGCGAACGGGTTTGCCCGAATTGTAGCTATACCTTCCGTATTTCTGCTAAAGAACGCTTAGCTCTTACAGTGGATCCGGCTAGCTTTGAAGAAATGTTTACAGGGATTGAAACGACAGATCCCTTAAAATTCCCAAATTACCAGAAGAAATTGGCCACTGTAAGGGAAATGACGGGGTTGGATGAAGCGGTACTGACAGGAACCGCATTGATTAAAGGGCAAAAAGTTGCTCTTGGGATCATGGATTCTAATTTTATCATGGCTTCAATGGGTTCTGTAGTAGGTGAAAAAATTACTCGTTTATTTGAATTTGCGACAAAAGAACATTTGCCGGTCGTTCTCTTTACCGCGTCAGGTGGAGCACGGATGCAAGAAGGGATTTTAAGTTTGATGCAAATGGCAAAAGTCTCTGCAGCTGTCCAACGTCATTCAAAGGAAAAATTATTCTATTTGACGGTATTAACAGATCCGACAACGGGTGGTGTAACAGCTTCCTTTGCCATGGAAGGAGATATCATCATGGCAGAGAGTCAGGCCCTGGTGGGCTTTGCGGGTCGGCGCGTGATCGAGTCTACTGTACGTGAACAATTACCAGATGATTTCCAAAAAGCGGAATTCTTACAAGAACATGGATTTGTAGACTTGATTGTGGAGAGAAGCCAAATCCGATCAACAGTTGGACAATTATTGGCCCTTCATGGAGGTAAACATGAGTAAAATAACACAGATTATTAAAGAAGCACGTGATCAAGGAAGATTGACAGCGCTTGATTTTGCTCAAGGAATCTTTGATGATTTTATTGAATTACATGGAGATCGGAACTTCCGTGATGATGGTGCAGTAATTGGTGGGATTGGTCGTCTAGGTGATCAATCCGTTACAGTCGTTGGGATTCAAAAAGGTAAAAATCTTCAGGATAACCTAAAACGTAATTTTGGTCAGCCACACCCAGAAGGCTATCGAAAAGCCTTGCGTCTGATGAAACAAGCAGAAAAATTTGGTCGGCCAGTTGTGACCTTTATCAATACCGCAGGTGCTTATCCGGGTGTTGGAGCTGAAGAGCGGGGACAGGGTGAGGCGATTGCCCGTAACCTCATGGAAATGAGTGATTTAAAAGTTCCGATTATCGCAATCATTATCGGAGAAGGTGGCTCTGGCGGTGCCCTTGCTTTAGCTGTGGCAGACAAGGTCTGGATGTTAGAGAACTCCATCTATGCTGTCTTGAGTCCAGAAGGATTTGCTTCTATTCTTTGGAAAGATGGAAGCCGCGCCATGGAAGCCGCCGAGTTGATGAAGATTACTTCGCATGAGTTATTAAATATGAATATTGTCGATAAAGTGATTCCAGAGCATGGCTTTTCAAATGGAGAACTACTAGCTCAAGTGAAGAAGGAAATCCAAGCAGAATTGAAGGAGCTACAAGCTTTGTCTCTTAAAGATTTGCTAGAGCAACGCTACCAACGTTTCCGTAAATATTAAAAAAACTGAGCTTGCAATTTGCAAGACTCAGTTTTTTTATCTTATTTTGGAGCGATCACTTCAGCGCCGCCCATGTATGGACGAAGTACTTCAGGAATGGTCACAGAACCATCAGCATTTTGATAGTTTTCAAGAATAGCAGCGACTGTACGTCCAACAGCCAATCCAGAACCATTCAAGGTGTGAAGAAGTTTCACTTTACCATCGGCTTCATCACGGTAACGAATTTGCGCACGACGGGCTTGGAAATCTTCAGTATTTGAACAGCTTGAGATTTCACGGTAAGTATTTTGTGCAGGAATCCAAACTTCCAAGTCGTAAGTTTTTGCAGCTGAGAAGCCCATATCCCCTGTAGAAAGAGCTACCACACGGTATGGAAGATTGAGTTTTTGAAGGATATTTTCAGCGTTGACAACCATTTTTTCCAATTCATCATATGATTCTTCTGGTTTGGCAAATTTGACCATTTCAACCTTGTGGAATTGGTGAAGGCGGATCAAGCCACGAGTATCACGACCAGCTGAGCCAGCTTCTGAACGGAAAGATGGACTCATAGCAGTAAAGTAGATCGGAAGATCTTTACCATCGATGATTTCATCACGGTAGTAGTTCGTCAAAGGAACTTCGGCAGTTGGGATCAAGACATAGTTAGTGTCGCTGAGTTCAAAGGTATCTTCCTTAAATTTTGGATATTGTCCGGTACCAAACATGGAATCGTGGTTGACCATGTAAGGGGTGATGACTTCTGTATACCCTTCTTTACCGTGTTCATCTAGCATAAAGTTGTAGATGGCACGTTCCAAGCGAGCTCCGAGGCCTTTATAGAAGAGGAAGCGGGCACCAGTGACTTTAGCCCCGCGTTCCCAGTCAAGGATACCGAGGTCTTCACCTAGATCCCAGTGAGCTTTTGGTTCAAAGTCAAATTCGCGTGGAGTACCCCAACGGCGAACTTCTACGTTATCGTCTTCGTCTGCACCAATAGGAACACTGTCAGCTGGGATGTTTGGAAGAGTCGTAGTAAATTCTGTCAATTTGGTATCGATTTCCGCTAATTCGGCATCCAATGCTTTGACTTCTGCAGAAAGAGTTTGCATGGCAGCAATTTTATCATCTGCATTTTCCTTGTTGCGCTTAGCTTGAGCGATTTCAGCAGAGACCGTATTACGCTCAGCCTTGAGAGTTTCAACCTTGACCAAGATGTCACGACGCTTGGCATCAATTTCTTTCATCTCATTTAAGATAGTAGCGTCTACACCACGTGTCGCTAATTTTTCAGCAACCGCATCAAAGTCTGTACGAATTCGTTTGATATCTAACATAGCTTCTCCTTTAACAAAAAACACACCTGTTATAGTGTTGGAGTGGCAGGGCCACGGTTCCATCCAACTTCACAGGTGTGCACTTGATTCAATATTGTATTTTAAAGAAACGGTAGAATTTCAATTAAGGTTTCTATCTGCTCACAGCAACCGCAGACTTTCTGAAAGAGCCTCTTAATTTACTTATCCGTTTGCGTCTATTATACAAGAAAAGAAGCTATTTTGCAAATAGATTTTTTAATTTAGCTGTGATGGTTTGGATCAAGGTCGGTAACCTGACAATTTTATCATTTCCAAGATGTTCTCGAGCAATTTTTAAGATTTTTCCCGAATCTTTAGAAGCAAAGAGAAATTTTGATTCCTTGGTATAGATTTCAAAATGGCGGCTAATTTTACGCCCGGATACATTAGCTCCGATTTGTTCGATATCCTTCCAGGGAATTTGGATGTAGTCTTCAACATTTGCATCTGCATAAAATTCGAAAGCAGCATTCCCGACTAGGATTTTTCCAACCTTTCCACCCACTCCCAGGTAAGAAACCCCTGTAGTATGGAATTCAACGGTTTTATTCAATGATTGGGCCATGTGATCCTCCTGTATTGCTGTTCATTCCATTATATCATAATAAAAAGAAGGCCGAAACCTTCTTTTTGTTGATTTTTGCTTACATCAAGCCCGCAACGTGTGCTAATACACCGATGACAAAGAGGGCGATGATGATGGTGATTGGAGATACTTTTTTCTTCAGTAACCACATACAAGCAAAAGTAAGAAGTAATCCCATCAAACCAGGAATCAATGAATCCAAGTTTTGTTGGAAAGTTGTAACTTTTTCAGGTGTTTGAGATAGGCCTGAACCAACTTGAGCGAAGGCTTCTTGGATTCCCTTGTATCCTTCAGGAAGTTTATCCCAGTGGATATAAGCCTTGTCGTCTAATTTGACAGAAGAAACATTGAAGATGAATTTAATCGATACCCAACGTTGTACTAAGACAGCGAGGATGAACATACCAAGGATAGATGCACCTTTTGTGATGTCTTGCAAGACACCACCAGACATATCTTTAGTAATTTCAGAACCTGCTTTGTATCCGAGTTCTTGGGTGTACCACAAGAAGGACATACGAATTGCGTTCCATGCAAAGAAGAAGATGATTGGACCAAGGATATTACCAGATGCAGCAAGTGATGCACCAAGGCCACCAAGGATAGGACGTACTGTAAACCAGAAGACTGGATCTCCGATACCCGCCAAAGGACCCATCATACCGATTTTCACCCCTTGGATAGCGGCATCATCAATGGCAGCTCCGTTTGCTTTTTCTTCTTCCAAAGCAAGGGTTACTCCAAGGATTGGTGCAGCAACATATGGGTGAGTGTTGAAGAACTCCATGTGACGCTCAAGAGCAGCCGCTTGGTCTTCTTTCTTGGTGTAGAGTTTTTTGATGGCTGGGATCAATGAGTAGGCCCAACCCAAGTTTTGCATCCGTTCGTAGTTCCAAGAACCTTGCAAGAAGGTTGAACGCCACCAAACTTTTTGTCGATCTGATTTAGATAATTGTAATTTTTCAGTCATGATAGTGTCACACCTTTCTTAATAGTCTTCGAGAATATCGCCGATTGGGTCATTAGAAGTAGCGACTCCGCCACCTCCGTTTCCACCTTTCTTAGAAAGTGAAAGGTAGATCAAGGCAAGGGCAACACCAATCGCTCCAAGAGCGATCAAAGTTAATTCGCTGACGGCAGCAAGTGCAAAACCAATGGCGAAGAATGGCCAAACTTCACGGCTTGCCATCATGTTGATAACCATGGCATAACCAACAGCTACAACCATACCCCCACCAATTTGCATACCGTCTGACAACCAAGCAGGCATCGCTTCAAGCGCACCTTTAACAGTTTCAGCAGGGATCATCAAAAGAAGGGCTGCAGGAATCGCGATACGAAGACCTTGAAGAAGAAGGGCTACAAAGTGCGCACGTTCAACCCCTTTGATATCCCCTTTTTTAGCAGCAGCATCAGCAGTGTGAACCAAACCAACAGAGAGGGTACGGACGATCATGGTCAAGAAAAGACCAGCAACGGCAAGTGGGATAGCGATCCCTTGTGCAACAGCGATCCCTTTGGTAGTGAAGTCACCACCAAGAACCATGATAATTGCAGCAGCAACTGAGGCAAGAGCAGCATCCGGCGCAACTGCAGCACCGATGTTAGCCCATCCTAGTGCGATGAATTGAAGTGATCCACCTAGCATAACACCTGCAGTCAAGTTACCAGTAACTAGACCAATCAAGGTACAAGCAACAAGTGGTTGGTGGAATTGGAATTGGTCAAGGATACCTTCAAGACCTGCTAAGAAGGCAACAACGACCACTAATACCATAGAAATAATAGACATGTTTAAAATCCTTTCGTAAGTAATCGATTATTGAACGTTAGCTTTGTTAATTAAGTCAAACAAATCTTTCTTAGAGTCATTTGGCACTTTACGGACATCAAATTCCACTCCAAGATCACGCATTTTTTCAAATGTAGCCACATCCTCTTTATCCATTGACAACACATTGTTGACCATGGTTTTACCAGTTGAGTGGGCCATTGATCCAACGTTCAAGGTTTTAATCGGCACACCACCCTCGATGGCGCGAAGGGCATCTTGAGGTGTTTCAAATAAGATCAAAGCATGTGTATCACCAAAGCGTGGATCTTTT
>CAUTRO010000046.1:0-8143 GCA_963540685.1 uncultured Streptococcus sp. | reverse complement strand
GTTGCGAATCTTATCCGGATTGACCTTATGCCAAACTGGATCTCCAGCAATCCCCTTTTCATTTCCTATCCAACGAACATTGGTGGGCTCAGCTGAGAAGATAGCGATATCCCCTTGGGCCTTACGGATGGCATCAAACCACTTATCGAAGGTATAGGTTACTTTTTGAGCCCCATCACCACGCGCTCCATCCATCCATACTTCAACGAATTTGCCCTTGTTTCCATATTTTGGATCTTCAAGGATTTCTTTGAGCTGGTTGAGATAGTATTCGTTGTATTGGTCCTCTGTATCCACATGGTAGAGCGGGCTGTGAGCATCCCAAGGGGAGAGGTAAACTCCCATATCCATGTCATACTTGCTAGCAGAAGCAGAAACTTCGGCTAGGACATCGCCTTTTCCTTCCTTCCAACCACTTTTGGCAATGGTATGGTCGGTGTATTTAGAAGGGTACAAAAGGAAACCATCGTGGTGCTTGACGACCATGATGGTCCGTTTGAAGCCAGCATCTTTCAGGGTTTTGATCCACTGATCGGTATCCAGATGCTCTGGATAGAAATAATAAGGATCTTCTTGCCCATCTCCCCACTCACGATCGTAGTAGGTGTTCATCCCAAAGTGGATGAAGGCTGCAAGTTCTTCGCGGTGGTATTGCATTTGGGCCTTGCTAGGAAGCGGTCCGTAATCTGCAATTTCAGGCTCCTCATCTGCAGAAGCTACTGGTTGGGTTGCTTCTGTCCCTTGGCTGACTGCTCGGTTTTCTTTCTCACTCGTTACGGGTGAGGAATGTTCTGATTCTTCTTGGTGCTCTTTCACAGCTTTTTCCTCCTTCCCTTGATGCTCGACATCACTTGTGTCGACTCGTTCTTCACGAGTCTCACTCCTCTCAGCTTGTTCCTCTGCATAACTGGTAGTGACTCCTAAAAAACAAGTCGCTACCACTACAGAGCAAACCCCTACTGATAGTTTGCGAATGCCAAATCGATTTCTCTTATCAAATAATCTTTTTCCCATATTCCATTCCTTTATGTCATCAGGTAAAGAGGGTGGAGACTTTCCCCATCCTCTTTCTGTTACCTGTGATCTTTTCACCGTATGTTTGCTGGTTTATCCAGCTTTTTTACTTGGCCTTATCGGCTCTTTTTTTCTTATCATCCAGCACAGCACCGGCAAGTCCTGCTGCTAGAAGACCTGCAACGAGGCTTGCGACGCTTTCTTCCGTTCCTGTATTTGGTAATGTACCTTCGGAAACTGGAGCAGCTGAAACTGCTGGTGTTTGAGCTGTTTTCTCGACTTCCTTCCCTGCCACTTCCGTCACTTCATGGTGCACCGCTTTAACCTCAATAGAGGACTGAGGAGTTGTTGCTTGCACTGGTCTTTCTGGCGCAAGAGGAACTCCCGGGTTCGGAAGTGGTTGTGGTTGCGGTTCTGGCTGTGGAGTATCTGGCACCTCTTCTTTAGTACCTACCTCTGTAATTTCTGCCACGGGCTCTAGTTCTACAAAGGCATCCAGTTCCTTTCTGCTTTCCACACCATTTTCTTGAGAGACTTCCACCAAGCGTAATGTGCGGCCTTTTTGCCCTTCTTGAACCACACGCTTCTCACCTTTCGGCAAGCTATCATTTGGACGTTCTTCACGCGCAAAATCAAGTTCCTCTGCCTCAATGATGAGTTCTGGCTTGGTATGGACCAAATTCTTCACACCATCTTCAGGAATAGCTGTTCCTGTTGGTGCTTTTGCTAGGAGTGAGATTTGATATACTTTCTCTATCTTGCCATCTTCTGATACAACCTTGACAAGGACAGGTGCATTAGAATCTCTAGCATCAACAACTGTAACGGCTGTTCCGTTCATACCTTGCGCTGAAACTATTGGACGTTCTCCCTCATACTCTAGATGATAATCCGTCACATCCGGATTGAACCCTTCCAACTCTTTGCCATTTACTTGGATAGAGACATCCGTCGTTGCATTAGCTTCTTCAGTTGGTGCATAGGCACTCAATTCAATGATTCCGATTCCTTTTAGATGTTCATCACGGACCATTCTTAAACGGATGGCTTTGGTTCTAGTTTCATTGAAGCTGAGGTTAGAGATATAACCAGCTTCAAAGTCATAATCCAAGCTATAAGGAATCTCTTCCCAGTTAGAGGCTTGGTTAAATGGATGATCTGGAAGGTTATTCAGATTGCCATAATCATCTGGAACATCAAAGTCTGGTCCGATATAGCGTTCAAGAACCGTCTTGGTTGGCAGGCCTGTTTCCTGATCTGAAAAGAAGTCAACCGCTACTTTATTGACTAAACGCTCTGTTACTTGACCATTTTTCTTGAAGATGAGACCGGCAAACACTTCTGTTTGATCTGGTTCCCTCTTCCAGTTGGTCCAACGATAGTACTCGTTGTAGCCACCATCATTGATGTAATCGATATAGTCGATTTGGTTTGGATCGAGATCATTGGTTTCACTGGCAAAGGCTCTGCTATCCTCTGCATTGTAGTCACGGTTCACAGAGAGGATTTCTCCCGTCTTTTCTGACACCCGGACGGTCAGCCGAGCCGTCAGATCATAGCCAATGACTTTTCCTTCTAGCGTGAAGCTGCCTTCATGAGAAAGCGCATCAGCTGGTACAGCTTGCCAGTCCACGGTCAGTTCTTTGCGGTCATAGCCTGTATCTCCTTTGAAGTAGACGCCTACTGTAGATGGTAAAACCAGATTTTGACCGACTTTCACAAAACGGCGACCTGCTTCCACTGCTACTGGAGCAGATTGTTTCAGTTTTTCTGCATCGCTTGTGAGATGGAGGCGGTATTCTTGTAAGATGGTACCATCTTCCGCTTTGTGGACGACACGGATTGGCTCACCTTCATGGACGCTTGGCACAACCGTTGCAAGGCCGTGATGGCTAGCTGTGGCTTCCACTTGTGGATAAGCCCGATCACGCGCATCGATGTAGTAATCTGTCACACTTGGGTTGACCCCTGGCAAAACCTCACCATTGACACGAATGGTCACTTGGCTCTTTTCTTCTGACGCAACCTTATTGGCAAATACCTGAATCTCTGAAATAGAGCTTCCACGTTTGCCTTCTGGTGTCTTCATGCGGATCCGAACTGCATAAGTGTCGACTTTATCAAAACTAAAATGATTCATCTTGCCAGCTGCTACCGGTTCTTGAACGGTGAGGTTGCTGACTTCTTTCCAGTTAGCTGGATTGTTAAATGGATGGTCTGTTTCGTCTTTGACGCGATTTGGATTGCTTGGTACTGTTGGGATTTGCTCACCCGCATAATACTCGATCACATATTCACTCGGAGCCCCAACGCCGTGGTCTTCGTGGAAACCAACATGGAGGTTATCCACTGCACGCTTGGTCAAGATACCAGAGTCCCCAAACAAGATACCAACAGAATCTTCCGCATTGTCACGGCCCCAGTTGGTCCAACGGTTGGCTGGAGCATCGGTAAAGGAGATGACCTTGTCATTGACCTTAGCAACTGGATCCGCATCGTTAGAATCACTTGCAAAAGCGAGTGGCAAGACTGAACCTGTCCATTGTTCTGCTACATTGGCCCCTTTGACTGTGTTTGCGGAAACACGTATATGGAGACGGGTTGGAAGGTTGGTTCCTTCTACACGACCGGAGACAACAACTTCTCCTTCTTGGGCCAAGAGTTGCGGATCTACCGCATCCCAGGCTACCTTGGCAGCATAGGTCTTACCATTGGAGTGATAAGTCCGCACGCTTTCTGGAAGTGCTGGTTTTTCACCGACTGGAGTTGTGGTGCTGACTTCTTCTACAGCGATAATGCCTTCAACTGTGACTTGGGCTTGGGCTTCTTTTTCCACACCCTCTACCTGACCTGTGACAGTAAAGCTATGGTAATCCTTGACTTGATCTGCTGTTACGGCATCCCAGGTCACGCGTTTTTCTTTCGGGAATCCCTTGTCATACTCAACCAACACTGTCTCTGGAAGAGCTGGCAAAACGTTTCGATCGGTGCTAATCCGTACAGGACGTACCTTGACAACTGTCTTTTCTTCTGGATTTGGCGTGATGGTAAAGGTTAATTCACCTGTTTGTCCTTGGAAGCTAGCTTGTAAATGAACCAATCCTGCTTCCCGTAGTTCCAAACCTTTCTTGCTTGCGACTGCTTTTCCTTGACTACCGGCTGCTGTTACCACATCGATTTGATCCGCTTGGAGACTAGCCACACTGCCATCTTGGTAATGAGCTAGGACATCAAGCGTGACTGTTTGATCTTCCTTGAGTTCTTGCCCTTCTGGCAGACGCAATTCTAAACGCTGGATCTGTGGACTTTCTTCCTGGAATTGCACCGCATAGGTCTGTACAGCTCCCGTATCCTTAGCAGTGACAAAAATTTGAGCTTTCAAACCATTTTCTCGATTGGCTTGTAGGACCGTCACTTGGGCATTTTCTGCACTCGCTGTGATCTGACCAGGCTCTTGACCATAAGCTAGCGGACGGAAAATCGTATGGTTGCCACTACCAAATTTTGGAAGCGCTACTCCATCTAGCTCCACTGTTGGTTTCTTAGCCTTGCTGACTGTTCCACCTGCAACCACCAGGGTCGCTTGGACTGTTTCTCCATTGCTTAATAGTCCTGTCGCCTTCAAGCGAGCACCTGGTGTGGACAATTGCTCCTCTTGACCGGCTTCCAAGGTCCATTGATCAACTTCATAACTAGCTGTTCGACCATTTGTAAAGACCAATTGCACAGCCTTATCCACAGTTGCTAGATCCGCTCCCTGCGGGATTTGTTTGATGACCGGAAGAACTTGTTCCACGCCGATTACATCGACCAGAGCCTCTACCGTCCGTCCTTGAACATGACCTGTCACACGAACTTGTCCAGCACGACTAAAGTCTGCCGCATCCCATTCAACGGCTTCTTCTTGGGCCGTGCCATCGCTATAAACAACAGATACGCGACTTGGAAGCTTAGGTCCCTCACCTAAGTAAACTTGTGTCCGAACCGGTTCTACTCCCAAGATAGAGCGTTCTTCCTGGTCCTTCTTGCCTGTAAAGAGGCTGACTTGGTCTGATTGCAAGCGGTCTGAGTCTGCATAAAGAGTAAAGGATCCTGCTTGCTCAGTTGATTTGACAATGACCACCCCTTTGCCGTTAAAGGCCCGACGTTGCCATGAGCCATCTTCCTGTGCTTTGTAGCGTTCACGGCTGGCTTGTTCCCCGTTGTCGACGCCGACAATTTGGCCTTGTCCATGCAGATGGAAATGCACCAAATTATTGGCAGTTGGTACGACACGGCCTGCTTCATCAACGATTTCATAGGTAATATAAGTTAAATCTTTACCGTCTGCCACAATGGCGTGTTCTTCTTTTAGCAGACGAACACCTGCTGGCTTCCCAGCTGTTTCGATCTGATCGCGTGCGATCACTTCCCCTGCTTCGTTGCGGGCGATGGCTTCCACTTTACCTGGTACATAAGAAACCAACCACTCTAGATAGAGCTCATCTGGATTTGCCCCTTCCTGATAGGTCCGGCCATCAGCTGTGGTTTTCTTAGTAAAGGTCTTCACCCCTTGTGATTCCCCGTTGACAATCAATTCTACACTATGAGCATTGGAGAAGGTACGGACAGGAATCCGTCCTTCTTCATCCATGACACGATTGGCCAATTCTGGATTGTCCCAGTTCCAATGTGGCAAGAGATGAACCATTGGATGTTTCTCAGCTGACAACCATTGACTTTGGTAAAGGTAATAATCATTCTTCGGAAGGCCTGCAGTATCCACGATACCGAAATAAGAACTTTTCACAGGTGTATCATTTTGGTTATGCCATGGTGTTGGCTCACCGATATAGTCTGTACCTGTCCAGATAAATTGACCTGCATAGCCGGCATGATCGCGATCAAAGGTCCAAGAGGCTGTCGCTGTCCGACCCCAACCAACCCGGTCATTGCCGTAGTCGGATTGTTCATAATGGCGATCTTCTTGGTTGCTTCCTACCCATTCTCTTTCAGGGTGATAGTAGGAGCCCCGTGTCCGCGTTGCAGAAGAGGTTTCAGAACCATAAATGAGCCAATTCGGATGTTTAGCTCGTAGGCTTTCGTAGTTGGCCTCTGAATAGTTAAATCCAACCGCATCGAGCTCTGCAGCTACCTTTTCATGGCCTCCTGAACCATCGCCAAAGCGGAATTTATCAGCTCCCATGGTGACATAGCGAGTTGCATCCACTTCCTTGATGGTCTTGACGAGACGACGAACGGTTGCGACAGACTTATCAGATCCATCTGCCTCACCGATTTCGTTACCGATTGACCACATCACAATAGAAGGATTGTTCTTGCCTCGCTCTACCATGGTCCGAAGGTCATAGTCAGACCACTTATCCCCTTTACGAGCTTCTGGATGCGTCGCATCCTTTTCGAAGAAACGGCCGTAATCGTATTGTTTCTTGCCACCATACCAAGTATCAAAAGCTTCTTCTTGGACCATCAAGCCCAATTCCGCTGCAATTTGCAGAGTTTGTTCACTCGCAGGGTTATGGGTCGTCCGGATCGCATTGACTCCCATGTCCTTCATCTGTTTGAGACGGCGATATTCAGCCTTGTAATTTTCCTCGGCTCCGAGCGCCCCGTGGTCATGGTGAAGGGAGACACCGTGGAATTTCGTAGCTACCCCATTGAGGAAGAAGCCACCTTCTGGCGTCCAGTTCAGATAACGGTAGCCAAAACGTTCTTTTTGCACATCGACCAACTGCGAATCGCGATAGACCCGAGTATAGAGGGTATAGAGAGCTGGATTATTGGTTTTGACATCCCAGAGGGTCGGTTTTTCAACATGAAGGGTATGAGACAGGTTGAGCTCTTGACCAGCCAAAACGGATTGCACTTCACTACGCACCTTTTCACTGACCACTTGACCATTTTGATCAACGATTTCGTATTCCGCATAAATACTGTGGGCTTGATCATCTTGGTTGACAATACGACTTTTAACAAGTGTATCGACTGCCCCATTCTTTTGTTCTTCTAATTTTGGACTAGTGATGGTGGTCCCATACTTGGCCACATGAACCTTGTCTGTCACACTAAGTTTGACATCCCGATAGATCCCACTTCCTGAATACCAACGACTACTTGGTTGTTGGTTGACCACATGAACCGCGATGGTGTTTTCACTTCCATCCGCATTCAAATAAGGGGTAATATCATAAGAAAAGGCATTGTAGCCATTTGGATAATGACCAACCAATTGCCCGTTTACATAGACTTTGGAATCCATGTAAACTCCACCAAATTCCAAGCGCACCTTCTTATCGAGGTCCTTGTCTTCCAAACGGAAGGTCTTGCGATACCAAGCATCCCCACCGTTTAATTGTCCGCCTTCATTTTGAGCCGGAGAGTTGTGATCGAAGTCAAAGAAGATCGACCAATCGTGAGGCAAATCTAATTTTTTCCAGTTTTTTACATCCACCTGGCGACCTTCTGCACCAGGAGCTGCATTTAATTTAAAATACCAGTCCTTGTTAAAGTCTCGTTCTCTATCTTTCACCATGTCCTCCGCTACTTGTTTTTGGTCCTTGGTAGTCTCTTCAGTAGCCCCAGTAGAACCTTCACTTGTTTGAGGTTCTACCTGTGGCTGTTCTATTTCTCTCTCATTTCTTTCAGGAGTAATCACAGCAGGAGCCTCTATGGTTGTTGAAACTTTGTCACTTGTCCCAACCTCCTCATTCGTTTGCTCTGACCTTTCCCTTGTGGCTGTCCTCTCCTCTCCCGTTACAGCTCTCCCTTCTTCTTCAGCCAAGACAGATGGAGCTCCAAAAAAAGATACACCGATTAATACAGAGCAAGCTCCAACCGCAAGCTTGCGAATACTAAATACACTGCGCTTTTCAAAAAAAGACTTTCCCATATTTAACCTCCTCTTAGGATCAACCGTTTATTAGGAGCCTACTCTTGTTTTTATGACTCCTTCTATCCAATCTCATATTAACTATATCAAAAAAAGAAGGCCAATAGCCCCCCATTTCACGCCAACTATAGTTCGATTAAGAATTCCTTTAATTAGTTGAAATCTCTTAAACTGCCTAAATAGAGTCCCAATTTGTAAAATTAAGCTAGACAGAAAAAGCCATCTATGTTAGGCTCAGAT
>CAUTRO010000045.1:0-8230 GCA_963540685.1 uncultured Streptococcus sp. | reverse complement strand
ATCAGCTTTTACAGCCCTACTCAACTGTTCGGAGGTGGGACAACGTAATCGAATTCTAACGAATGAACGATTTCTGTCTCACTTTTTAAAAAAATATCCCTCTAAAAGAAGAAGGGATTCCTTTCCAAGGACAAACTAGAAGGACTATTAGGCAATTCTGAATTTTGAAAACAAAATAGAAAACAGCTGAAAGCGTTTGAAATACGAATCGAAATTCAGTATAATAAAACTAACAAAAGCATAGGAGAAAGATTATGGCTGTTAAAGATTTTATGACCCGTAAAGTAGTGTACATTAGTCCAGATACGACAATTGCCCATGCAGCAGATTTGATGCGGGAACAAGGCTTGCACCGCTTGCCTGTTATTGAAAATGACAAATTGGTTGGACTGGTGACAGAAGGAACGATTGCAGAAGCTAGTCCATCTAAAGTAACAAGCTTGTCTATTTTTGAGATGAACTATCTTTTGAACAAGACCAAGGTAAAAGATGTGATGCTTCGTGATGTCATTACGGTGTCAAAATTTGCCAGTCTAGAAGATGCGACCTACCTCATGTATAAGAACAAGGTGGGCATTCTTCCAGTTGTGGACAATGACCAAGTATCCGGTGTCATCACTGACCGTGATATTTTCCGTGCCTTCCTTGAAGTATCCGGTTATGGAGAAGAAGGAGTCCGTGTTCGCTTCGTGACAGAAGACAAGGTTGGTGTCCTAGAGCAAATCATTCACTTGATTGTAGAAGAAGGATACAACATTGCCAATACAGTCAATATCCCTACCAAAGATGATCGTGTGGTCATCGAAGTTCAGATTGATGGGGTAACAGATCTAGAAGGGATCCGTGCTAAATTTGAAGCTAACGGTTTGAAAGTCGATGAAATCACTCGAACAACCGCAAAAGCTATTTAATCGAAAAAACAGACTGGATGATCATCCAGTCTGTTTTTTTGATTAACGGTTAATGGGTTGTTTTTCTTTATCTAACGTGAAGCCTTCGCCTAGGATTTCATGGGCTTCAGAAATCGTAATAAAGGCAAATGGATCGATCTGATTAATGATATCTTTCATTTGTTTCATTTCATTCCGTGAAACGACACAATAGACAATATCCAAGTCCTTGCGGCTGTAGTAGCCCATCCCACGAATGAAGGTGATCCCACGGCCTAGATCGTCGGATACCTTTTTGGCAATCTCTTCTGGCTTGGAAGTAACGATGAGGAATCCTTTCCCAGCGAAACCACCTTCCCCAATCAAGTCGATGACAAGCGTAACGATCAGGATGAAGAAGAGGGTATACATGGCGGTACGGACATCTTGAAAGACAATGACAACCGTTGTCAGAACAATGGCATCTACAATCAACATGAGTTTTCCCATACTGAGGGAAGTGTATTTATTAAAGATGCGAGCAAGGATATCGGTTCCTCCAGTAGTTCCGCCAGCATTAAAGATGATCCCTAGTCCTAAACCAAGCACGACCCCTGAGGCAATACAAGCAAGAAGGATATCTCCTTTAAAGGCCTCAAAAATAAAGTGGTGGTAGCGGTGACTGAGAGGCATGGCTTCAAAGAGCGCCAACCAAGCTGAAACCGAGAAGGTCCCCAGTAAACTGAGATAAAGAGATTTTTTCCCCAGAAGTTTCCATGCGAGAACAAAGAGAGGAATATTGATCAGTAAGTTCATCAGGGATACGGGAATTTTGAAAAGGTAATAGGTAATCAAGGTAATCCCTGTTGCTCCTCCTTCATAGAAGTGAAAGGGAATGACCAAAAAATAGATTCCAAATGAAAAAATACCGGCCCCAAAGATGATAGCCAGAATATCTCTAAATTTAAACATGATAGGTAGTCTCCTAAAACTTTATAAGATAATTGTAACAAAAAAGTGAAAAAATGGAAATGAATTTGAAAAATTTTCTATTTTAAAATGCAAGATTTTTACCCTTATTTTTGGTAAAATAAAAAGAAGAAAAACAGAAAGAGGATACTATGGGAAACGGTACATTAATTTCATTTGAAGGTCCAGAAGGAGCAGGAAAATCATCGATCCTAGAAGCCGTTTTGCCTCTACTTGAAGAAAAAGGAATTCCTTATATCACAACCCGTGAACCAGGTGGTGTCGACATTGCAGAAAAGATCCGCCAGGTCATTTTGGATCCAGAACATACCAGTATGGATGCTAAGACAGAATTGTTGCTCTATATTGCCAGTCGCCGGCAACATTTGGTAGAACGTGTCTTGCCTGCCCTTGCAGCTGGAAAGGTCGTCTTGATGGATCGCTTTATTGACAGCTCGGTCGCTTATCAAGGATATGGACGCGGGCTTAGTGTGGAAGACATTGAGTGGCTCAATCAATTCGCGACAGATGGTCTCAAGCCGGAACTAACCCTTTACTTTGATCTGGATGTGGAAGAAGGGCTCGCTCGGATTGCGAAAAATCAAGAGCGGGAAGTCAATCGTTTGGATCTGGAAGGTTTAGAGCTTCACCAAAAAGTTAGACAGGGCTATTTGGCCTTGTATGAAAAGGAGCCAGAGCGCATTGTGAAAATCGATGCCAGTCAGTCTTTTGAAGCAGTCTTAGCGGATGTTTTGGCTGTTTTAGAAAATCGCTTGGGGATATTGAAATGAAGCTAGAAGAGATCCAACAGCTCCAGCCAGAACTGGTAGAGCGCTTCTCCCAGATCTTAGAACAGAAACAGCTCAGTCATGCTTATCTCTTTACAGGCTCTTTTGCCAGTTTTGAGATGGCCCTCTTGCTAGCTCAGAGTCAGTTTTGCCAAGACTTACAAGGAGTCTGGCCTTGTGGCAACTGCCGGTCCTGTCGCTTGATTGCTGAAGAAGAATTCTCAGACGTCAAGATCGTGCGTCCGGTCAACCAGATCATTAAGACTGACCGCATTCGCTCACTGGTTCAAGACTTTTCTAAATCAGGATTTGAAGGAAGTCGGCAAGTCTTTATCATCCAAGAAGCGGATAAGATGCATACCAATGCGGCGAACTCTCTCTTAAAAGTCATGGAAGAACCCCAGAGTGAGATCTATCTCTTCTTGTTGACCTCTGATGAAAACTTGATCTTACCGACCATCAAGAGTCGGGCCCAGCAGGTTCATTTTCCTAAAAAGCAAGCCTATTTAACCGGACTTCTAGAAAAAGAAGGCTTGATCAAATCACAGGCCAACTTACTAGCTCGTTTTAGTTTTAGTCTTGAAGAGGCCGAACAGCAAAAGAAGAATGCTACTTTTTTTGAACTGGCCAAAGTTTGTGATCAATTCATTGAATGGTGTCAATCCAATTTGAATCGTGCTTATTTGGAAGTGACCCGGTTGGTGAGCTTAGCAGATGATAAGGAAAAACAAAGCCAGGCTTTTCGTTTGATGGAGTTGGTCTTAGAAGAGCAGTTGCGCTTGAGTCGCGCCCAGCAGTTGCTGGAAAAATTGAGTCTTGCTCGCACCATGTGGAAGGCCAATGTTTCTTTTCAAAATGCTTTAGAATATATGGTTTTGAGCTTAGAAAGTTAAGGAGTCAGAATGAATAAAAAAGAATTATTTGATGCTTTAGACGGCTTTTCTCAGAATTTGTTGGTCACCTTGGCTGAAGTCGAAGCTATCAAGAAAAATTTGAAACAAGTCATCGAAGAAAATACAGCTCTTCGCTTAGAAAATGACAAATTGAGAGAGCGTTTGGGAGAAGTTGAAAAGACCTCATCCGCAAAGTCTCAACACCACGGACGTGAAAATTTGCAACGAATTTACAATGATGGTTTTCATATTTGTACCTATTCTTACGGTCAACGCCGTGAGAACGATGAAGAGTGTATGTTTTGTGACGAGTTGTTGTTTAGGGAGTAAGCATGCAGATCCAACGAAGTTTTAAAGGGGAAAAGAAAATAGGGGTCCTCTACCTGGTCCCAACACCGATCGGTAACCGCGAGGATATGAGTTACCGCATGGTCCAGACCTTAAAGGATGTGGATTTGATCGCAGCTGAGGATACCAGAAATACAGGTCTCTTGCTCAAGCATTTTGAAATTACGACTCCCCAGACGAGCTTTCATGAGCACAATGCCATGGAGAAAATTCCAGATCTGATCGCCCATTTAGAATCTGGAAAAGATTTGGCACAAGTCTCAGATGCAGGACTCCCCAGTATCTCTGATCCTGGTCATGATTTGGTCAAGGCAGCGATTGAACGCGAGATTCCTGTCGTAGCTGTTCCTGGTCCTAGTGCAGGAATTACCGGGTTGATTGCCAGTGGCTTAGCCCCTCAACCCCATATTTTTTATGGTTTTCTTCCTCGCAAAGAGGGCCAACAAAAGGCCTTTTTTCAAGAAAAAGTGGCCTATCCAGAGACGCAGATCTTTTATGAATCGCCCCATCGGGTGAAAGCAACCTTAGAGAATATGTTGGCTGTCTATGGGGATCGCCCGGTCGTCCTGGTTCGTGAATTGACCAAGATCTATGAAGAATATACTCGTGGCAGTATTTCTGAGTTGGTTGCATTTTTGGAAGAAAATCCCCTCAAAGGGGAGTGCCTCTTGATCGTCGAAGGAGCCAAGGAAGAAAAGCTAGACCTAGAAGAGGTCGACTTAATCCAAGAGATCGATGACTTGGTCCAAGATGGCATGAAGAAAAATCAAGCCATTAAACAGGTCGCCAAACAATATGGCATACAAAAGAGTGAGCTCTATGCTCGTTACCACCAAGAATAAGAAAGGACAGGTGCAGGATGGAAATTAGGATGGCTTATCCCAATGAGATCAAGCGAATTATGGAAATTATCCAAGATGCCAAGGAAAGCCTGGCGCAAAGACAAGTCGACCAGTGGCAAGATGGCTATCCAAATGAAGAAATTATCTTTGAGGATATTCTTGAAAGTCGTGGCTATGTGGCTGTTGAAGATCAGGAAGTCGTAGCCTATGCAGCCGTCCACAAGGGAAATGAAGCGGCTTATAACGAGATTTACGATGGCAAGTGGGAGCATGATAACTATATGTATGTTACCTTTCACCGTGTCGCTGTAGCTAAAGAAGTTGCCGGGAAAGGAGTGGCTCAGACCTTCCTTCAGGGATTGATCGAAGGAGAAAAAGGACCTGATTTCCGTTGCGATACCCACCCAGATAATCTGGTCATGCAACATTTGCTTGAAAAATTAGGCTATCATTATTGTGGAAAGGTCCCAATTGATGGGGTCCGTCTGGCTTATCAAAAAATCAAGCGAAAAGCAGAAACCAGTTTATTCCAAGTGGTCTCAGAAGAAGATCGCTGGGACCAAAGAGCAGAAGCAGCCTACAATGACTCTCTATCTTAAACAATTGTATGAAAGCCCTATGGGGCTTCTTTCGATCATTGTCAGCGAGAAAGGCCTTGTAGAGCTTGATTTTTATGATCCGAAAGAGGCGGTGCCAGATCCCTATGGGGCGCAGGAGCAGTTCCATCCCTATCATAAACAGGTGAAAGAGTGGTTAGACCACTATTTTGCTGGGAATCCAATTGCCATCAGCTTTCCATTAGCGCCCAAAGGAACAGCCTTTCAAGAGCGGGTATGGCAGTTATTGCGAGAGATCCCATATGGTGAGACCAAGACCTATGGCCAGCTTGCCCAGGACCTTTCTTGTGGCTCGGCTCAGGCTGTGGGACAGGCTGTTGGGCGCAATCCCTTGACGATCATCGTTCCTTGTCACCGCGTGATGGGAAAAAATGACCAACTGACGGGCTATGCGTCTGGACTCGATCGCAAACGCTGGCTCTTACACCACGAAGGAATTACCTGGAAGGAGAAATGAAACCGATGTATACTTTTATTGAATACCCAAAATGTTCGACCTGCCGCAAGGCGAAATCAGAATTGGACGGTCTCCAATGTGAGTTTCAAAGTCAAAATATTGTTACAGAAACACCAACTAGTCAAGAATTGCAAGACTGGATCAAAGCATCTGGCCTGCCCATCAAGTCTTTCTTTAATACCAGCGGGATGAAATACCGGGAACTCGGCTTGAAAGATAAAGTAGAGAAACTGACGGTCAAAGAAGCAGCGGATCTTTTGGCGAGCGACGGCATGCTGATCAAACGTCCACTGCTTGTCAAAGATGGAAAAGTTGTTCAAGTGGGCTATCGGAAACCCTATTCAGACTTAGGTTTGTAAAAAGAAAAGGGAGTTGGACTCCCTTCAGTTCTATGATAAAGACATCCGAGAAACTTTCCTTAGGTGACTACGGACGTCAGCGAACTTCTACGAAGTTCCATGACTTAGTTTTGGACCTAAGGTTCCAAAACTCCCGAGTGCTAGAAACAATAATGTTTCTAGCACTTTTGTCACGGTGGAAAGTTTCGATATGTTCTTAATGGAATTTAAAAGTTAGATCTTATTTTGATTTGTCTACAAATTGCTTAACATATTTTACTTAAAAATTAATTTCTCTAAGCTCTAAAGGAGTTGAAGTCCCTTTAATTTTTGCTGTGAAGATGATATAATCATACGAGTGAAATCTACAAAAGAGAGTGTATCATGAGTATTTTAGAAGTGAAAAATTTGAGCCACGGTTTTGGGGATCGTGCGATTTTTGAGGATGTGTCTTTCCGTTTGTTAAAGGGGGAGCATATCGGTCTTGTCGGTGCCAATGGTGAGGGAAAATCAACCTTTATGAGCATTGTGACAGGCAAGATGCAACCAGACGAAGGAAAGGTCGAGTGGTCTAAGTACGTGACGGCCGGCTACCTGGACCAGCATTCGGTCCTAGAAGAAGGGCAAACGGTGCGCGATGTTTTACGGACAGCTTTTGATGAGTTGTTCACAGCCGAAGCTCGCATCAATGACCTCTATATGGCTATGGCAGAAGAGGGAGCCGATGTCGATGAGCTGATGGAAGAGGTTGGAGAACTCCAGGAACGTCTAGAAAGTCGTGATTTCTATACCTTGGATGCCAAGATCGATGAGGTGGCTCGAGCTCTTGGGGTTATGGACTTTGGCATGGATACGGATGTGACATCTCTTTCAGGTGGGCAACGGACCAAGGTCCTCTTGGCCAAACTCCTCCTTGAAAAACCGGATATCTTGCTACTAGACGAGCCGACCAACTACTTGGATGCAGAGCACATCGATTGGCTCAAGCGCTACTTGCAGAATTATGAAAATGCCTTTGTCCTCATTTCCCACGATATTCCTTTCTTGAACGATGTGATCAACATCGTCTATCATGTGGAAAATCAACAGTTGACCCGCTATTCAGGGGACTACTACCAATTCCTTGAAGTCTATGAAATGAAGAAATCGCAATTGGAAGCGGCTTATGAGCGCCAGCAAAAAGAGATTGCCGACCTCAAAGATTTCGTGGCGCGCAATAAGGCGCGCGTGGCAACGCGGAATATGGCCATGTCTCGTCAGAAGAAGCTGGACAAGATGGAACTCATTGAATTGCAAAGTGAGAAACCAAAACCATCCTTTGAATTTAAAAATGCTCGCACTCCTGGACGCTTTATCTTCCAAGCCAAGGATCTCCAGATTGGCTATGACCGTCCTTTGACCAAGCCTTTGAACTTGACCTTCGAGCGCAATCAAAAGGTAGCCATCATCGGGGCCAACGGAATCGGGAAAACCACTCTCTTGAAGAGTCTTTTAGGAATTATTCCTCCCATTGCTGGTGAGGTCGAGCGCGGAGATTACCTTGAGCTTGGCTACTTCGAGCAAGAGGTCGAAGGAGGCAATCGTCAGACACCGCTTGAAGCAGTTTGGAATGCCTTTCCGGCTCTTAACCAAGCAGAAGTTCGTGCAGCCCTTGCCCGCTGTGGCTTGACCACCAAGCATATCGAGAGCCAAATCCAGGTCTTATCCGGTGGGGAGCAAGCCAAGGTACGTTTCTGTCTCTTAATGAACCGTGAAAACAATGTCTTGGTACTAGATGAGCCGACCAACCACTTGGATGTGGATGCCAAAGAAGAGTTGAAACGGGCCCTGAAAGAATACAAGGGATCTATCCTCATGGTGTGCCACGAACCAGACTTCTATGAAGGTTGGATGGACCAAATCTGGGACTTTAACGAATTAGCTTAAACACAAAAAGAGAACCTCATGGTTCTCTCAGACTGAAGAAAAAGTCCATTTTAGACGATTTTCTTCAGTCTTTTTTTAAAAATAGAAAAAGTAAAAAACTCTTAAGAATAGCGCTACATCAGCATTCATAAGAGTTTTCGTTATATGGTACCCACCCTACAAAATGGAAATGTTTCTATTGCT
>CAUTRO010000044.1:0-8244 GCA_963540685.1 uncultured Streptococcus sp. | reverse complement strand
GCGCGTTTTAAAGTCTTCGTAGCGAAATGGGAAATACAAAAGCAAATCCTCTAGGGTTTCAATCCCTAATTTTTTAAATTTTTCCGCTGATTTTGGGCCAACACCAGGCAGTACGGATAAGGGTTGGTGTAAATTCATTGCTCCTCCTTTCTTTGATAAAAAAGCAGGCCCTACCGGGAAAGTCCCACCTGCTTTTTCTTATTCTTCACCTGTATATTCACGCGGGATCCGGTCACTCAAGAGACAGACCACTTCGTAATTAATCGTACCACGGTAGTCCGCAATCTCTGTCGCGGTGATTTCCTTCTCACCATCTCGTCCAATCAGGGTAACTCTGGTTCCCAAAGGCATTTCTTCAGGAAGGCGAACTGTCACCTGGTCCATCGAAACCCGGCCAACAATGGGGCAAAACTCTCCATTAACAAGGACATGGAAATTTTGCATCTCTCTGATCCAACCATCCGCATAACCAATGGGAAGCGTTCCAATCCATTGGGTTTCTTCTGTTGTATAGGTAGCCCCGTAGCCAACATCTTGACCAGCCTCTAACTGTTTGACATGGACTATTTCCGTCGTCAGAGTCAAGGCTGGTTTGATTTCATAAGGCAAGGCTAGCACAGAACCACTCGGATTCAAGCCATACATGACATCTCCCAGCCGTACAGCTGTGAAAATCGTATCTACATGCCACAAAGAGGTGGCAGAATTACTAGCATGAACAATCGGAGGAAGGGTTTCAAAAGTCGCTAATACTTCTTTGAAAAAGCGGTATTGCTCTTGAAATTTCCGGTCATCTGCTTCATCTGCTGTCGCAAAATGGGTAAAGATCCCTTCGATTTCAGCTCCAGCCGCTAAAAGAAGGCGTTCAGCCTCTTGAATATCCTCAATCTTACGAAATCCAATACGACCCATCCCAGAATCCACTTTGATATGAATCTTTAATCCGGATAGATCTGATTCTTCTCTCAGCAATTGCTCCAACCAAGCTAGACTAGCCACCGTCAATCTGACGTCATGCTCTTTGGCTAAATTGACTGTTTCACTTGGTACCACTCCCAAAATCAAAATGGGCTCTTGCAAACCTTCTTGGCGGATTTCTATCGCTTCATCCATATTGGAGACACAAAAACCATCCACTTGAGCTGCCAATTTCTTAGTCACTGCAGCCACCCCATGACCATAAGCATTGGCTTTCACCACTGCATACTTTAAGGTTTGGCTTGGAATATGATCACTGACTTGGCGAACATTAAAGGCAATGGCATCCAAATCGACTCTTGCAACAGTTGGTCTATGTTTACTTGCTTTCATTTTCTTCCTCCAAAATGACACTGGTCGAGACTAAGTCTCCCTTGTGACTGATCGAAATCCATACCTTCCCAGAAAAAGGAGACTTGGAAAAATAAGGAGCTCCTTGGGCATCATTTAAAATTTCTAAATCTTGAAAACCAACCGGTCCAATCCCTGTTCCCATTGCCTTTGAAAAGGCTTCTTTAGCAGACCACCGACCCGTTAAATATTCCATTTTCCGCTTTCCGGACAATTCCTCAAAGCGCGCCCGCTCAGCCTCAGTTAAAACTTTTTCTACAAATCGAGCATTCTTTTGATAGGCTTTTTCAATCGCAGTGATCGATTCAATATCGATCCCATGTCCTTTGATCATCTTGTTTTATCCTTATTTGTTGTCTCAATATCTCTTTATTGACAAAAGAGAAGGGGCCAAAGAATCACTCCTTCCGCCCCTGCCTTTTATTTATTCATCGTTGCAATTTCTTTGACCAAGGCCTGTGTTTTTTCCCAACCTAGGCAAGGGTCTGTGATCGATTGACCATAAACCACCGGTTCATTTTGACGGCCATCTTCTAAGTAAGACTCAATCATGAAACCACGAACTAAGGATGCTAAATCTTTATTCCAAGCACGGTTCATCATGGTTTCTCTTACGATCCGCACTTGCTCTTCGAATTGTTTGCCAGAATTGTCATGGTTGGTATCCACCAAGATAAAGGGATGTTGCAAGCCCATCTCACTATAGCGTTTTGATGCAGCTAGCAAATCTTCATAATGGTAATTTGGAATATTCTTACCAGTCGCATCCAAGCCTCCACGAAGGATGGCATGGGCCAACGGATTTCCTGATGTTTCCACCGCTTGGGCATTGAACAAGAAATTTTGGGGATGTTGGGCCGCATAAATCGCATTAAACATGACAGAAAGATTTCCAGATGTTGGATTCTTCATGCCTGTCGGAGCAGAGATTCCACTTGATACAAAGCGGTGTTCTTGGTCTTCGACTGAGCGCGCTCCAATCGCGTGGTAGGAGATCAAATCTTCGACGTAAGGAAGACTCGCTGGGTAAAGCAATTCATCCGCAGTCGTTAAACCAGTCTCCGTAATCACACGGTAGTGGAGATGGCGCACAGCTTTTAAGCCATCGACAAAGCTTGGTGCGGCCTGTGTATCTGGTTGGTGCATCAAGCCTTTGTATCCATCCCCATTAGTCCGAGGCTTAGCCGTATAGACCCGCATAACGATAAAAATCTGATCTTTCACTTGCTCTTGCAAGTCGGCCAAGCGACGGGCATACTCCATCACTGCTTCTTCATTATCAGAAGAACAAGGCCCAATCACAAGAAGAATCCGTTGGTCTTCTCCTTTGATAATCGCTTGCAACTCCCGGTCACGTGATTCTTTACGCTCCAAGGCTGAACCTTCCAAACGGTAAAGCGAAGTGATTTCTTGCTCATCAATCTTATTGCTTTTCCTAACGAATACCATACGGCCTCCTTTTGGTCTCTAGACCCTTCCTTTCCTCTATTAGAAGAGGAAATCTTAAGATTTACGCCCGTGACAGTTTTTAAACTTCTTACCGGAACCACAAGGACACAAATCATTGCGTTTCACTTGTGACAAATCAATTTCTGCTGGAATATCTTGTTGTTGCGCTGCAATATTGCGAGTAGCAGTTGTTGAAATGCTGTGTTCTGTACGTGGACGTTCTTGTTCGTGAATTTGGGCTTTCATCATGAGACGAGTCACATCAAATTCAATCGATCCAATCATATCATTAAACATACGGAAACTTTCTGATTGGTATTCGACCACTGGGTTATTTTGTGCATATCCACGGAGTCCAACTGCATTTCGCAATTGATCCAAAGCATCGATATGGTCTGTCCACTTGCTATCCACCACTCGAAGGATCAATACTTTTTGGAACTCTTGCACAGACTCTTCGTCACGCAATTTTGCTACTTGGCTGGCATAGATTTCTTCTGCCCGTCCATACAAGTAGTCGATGACTTCCTTATCTGATTTTCCTTCAATATCACTTTCAGAAATCGTATCTTCCGGAACCAAATTGTATTTGGCAAAGTTCAAAATCGCTTCAATGCGTTCTTCCTTGCTTGAGTGGCTAGCTCCTTCGACAATCCGTTTGATGGTCCGTTTAATCATAGCCATGATTTCAGGAGCTAAGTCGCGGTTAGCTGTAATCACATCATAGCGTTCTGCATAGATGATTTCCCGTTGTTCCCGCATGACGTCATCGTATTGAAGGACTTGTTTACGAGTATCGTAGTTATTTCCTTCAACCCGTTTTTGTGCTCCCTCTACTTGGCGGGTAAACATGTTTGAACGAATAACCGATTCTTCTTCACTCAACTTGAAGCGGTCGAGGACTGCTTTGATCCGTTCTGAACCAAAACGACGCATCAACTCATCCTCAAGAGACAAGTAGAATTGAGATTCCCCTGGATCCCCTTGACGTCCTGAACGTCCACGAAGCTGGTTGTCGATCCGACGGCTTTCGTGACGTTCTGTCCCGATGACACACAGTCCACCGAGTTCGCGAACCCCTTCACCGAGTTTGATATCGGTACCACGACCGGCCATGTTGGTCGCGATGGTAACGGCACCACGTTGACCAGCATTCATAATGATTTGCGCTTCTTTGTAGTGGTTTTTCGCATTCAAGACTTCGTGAGGAACGCCTGCTTGAACCAACAATTGAGAAAGGTAATCACTGGTTTCAACGGCAACTGTACCTACTAGGACTGGTTGACCTTTTTCATGACGAGATTTGACATCTTCCACAACAGCCTTGAATTTTGATTTCAAGCTTGGGTAGAGAAGGTCTGGATGGTCAATACGAGCAATTGGACGGTTAGTTGGAATAGGAATCACGCGAATGTTGTAAATTTCACGGAACTCTTCTTCTTCCGTTTTCCCTGTCCCTGTCATCCCTGACAACTTCTTATACATACGGAAGAGGTTTTGGTAGGTAATCGATGCAGAAGTTTTGGTTTCTTCTTGAACTGGTACACCTTCTTTGGCCTCGATCGCTTGGTGAAGCCCATCAGAATAGCGACGACCTTCCATGGTCCGACCCGTAAATTGGTCGACAATCAAGATTTCTTGATCTTCGCTCACCACATAGTCGATATCCAAGATCATGATGTAGTTGGCACGAAGGGCATTGTCAATAAAGTGGGTCAAGGCTACGTTTTCAATATCATACAAGTTTTCAAGATTAAAGTAGCTTTCCGCCTTATCAATCCCTGAATCTGACAAACCAATGGTTTTAGATGGCACATCGATAATGTAATCATCCTCTGTCAAGCTCTTCACATAAGCATCTGCCATGTGATAAAGTTGGCTTGTATCAGAAGCCGTCTGACCAGAAACGATCAACGGTGTACGAGCTTCGTCGATCAAGATCGAGTCTACCTCATCGACCAAGGCATAGTTCAATGGACGTTGAACCATGTTTTCAGCACGAACAACCATGTTATCACGAAGATAGTCAAACCCGATCTCAGAGTTAGTCGAGTAGGTAATGTCACAGAGATAAGCTTCTTTTTTCTCAGCTGGAGATTTTGCTGCCAGGTTGATCCCTACTGAAAGGCCAAGCCAAGAGTAGAGCTCACCCATCTCTGTCGCATCCCGTTCGGTTAGGTATTCATTGACGGTAACAACGTGTACCCCTTTACCAGACAAAGCATTCAAGTATACAGGCATGGTCGCTGTCAGGGTTTTTCCTTCCCCTGTACGCATCTCTGGAACGTCACCATGGTGAAGAACGATTCCCCCCATAACCTGAACCTTGTATGGAAACAAACCAAGGACCCGTTTTGCTCCTTCACGGACAACCGCAAAGGCTTCGTACAAAAGATCATCCAAAGACTCACCGTCTTGATAGCGTTGCTTAAACTCAACTGTTTTCGCTTTTAATTCGTCATCTGTCAAAGCTGCCATTTGATCTTCATAAGAAAAGACCTTATCAGCCATTTTTTCAAGGCGTTTGATTTCGCCTCGATCATTTTCAATAATTGTTTTTAATAAATTTGCCATTTTTTTCCTTACTTTGAATTTTTCAAAATCTAAAATGTTCTTTTTATTCTAGCATTTTTTAAACATTTTTTCAAGATCAAGGCTGTATCTTACAAGACCTTCGAGTGTTTTTTTCGTGTGAGAAAATCCAAAAAGATGCCTGCTCAAGCAGACATCTCAGATTGAAGACAAAGACATCTTAGAAACTTTCCGCCGTGAGAAAAGTTTCAGCAGATGCTTGAATAATTCTAATGAATATAATGAGTTTACTTTTGTAGAATTTATTACCTTTGTATTAAAGAACAGTTTGTCTACTCTCTCACATCTTTTCTATATGCGATAGTTATTCAGACAAATGGTAAGAATAGCTTGCCACAACCACTTCTTCATGCCAACGAAGTGCGTACTTCAATTTCAAACTCATTTGGTTGTGGAGAATATTTTGCCAGTGTTTCTTAGGAATGAATTGGGGAACCAAAACGGTAACGGTATTACCTTTTGCTTTTGCTTCTTCCGCTACTTTTGCAACAAATTCAACGGTTGGTTGGATAATATCCCGATAGCTTGTCATGACATTTTCGAAACGAATATCTGGGAAGTAATGCTTGAATTCTTCAGCTACTTCCATATCCTTGGCCTTGGTTTCTTCTGTAGAAACGTGCATGGCCACGATGTCATTCCCCAAACTGCTGGCATAACTCATCGCTCCAACACTTACTTGGGTAACATTTCCAACTAGAACGATGACGGTATTTCCAGCATAGTCTGTCTTTTCGATCTTCATACCTAAACGTAATTGAGCAGCAACCTTATCATAGTGGCTACGAATTCTTAAGAACATCCATAGCAAGAGCCCAATGATAGGGAAGAAGGGCCAGATTTCACGTAAACGGAAGAGCAAGAGAATCAAGACAATGCCGTAACAGATGATGGCACCAATGATATTGGCAATCGAGTACTTAAGAAACCCTCTTTGATATTGGCGTTTCCAGTGAATGACCATCCCTGTTTGAGAAAGGGCAAAAGGAATGAAGACCCCAATGGTATAAAGGGGAATCAAACTTTCTGTTTGACCATCAAAGATCAGGAGCAAGACGATGGCCCCAACCGCCAAGGTCAAAATCCCATTGGAATAGCCTAGGCGATCCCCTTTTTCCATATACATGTGCGGCATGTATTTATTCTTGGCCATATTGAAGGCCAACATAGGAAAGGCAGAAAAACCAGTATTGGCCGCAACCGCCAATATCAAGGCTGTTGACAATTGGAAGACATAGAAGAAAGCTTGTCCAACTGGAGAGTTGCCTAGAATGGCTTGGGCCATTTGAGCCAAAGTCGTCACATTTTTAGCAGGAACCACACCAACCCAGTAATTGAGGAAGGTAATTCCTGCAAACATGATTCCCAAAATCAAGGCCATGATGGTCAAAGTCGACGCCGCATTCTTGGCTTTTGGTTTTTTAAAGAAAGGAACCGAATTGGAGATGGCTTCAACCCCTGTCAAAGAGGCAGAACCACTGGTGAAGGCGCGTAACAAAAGGATGACACTAACACCTGAAATGGTTTGCCCCACATGAGCAGTCGCGTTGTAAGGCAATTGACCCGTCAAAATTTGGACAAAGCCATACCCAACTAAAGCAATGGTACTGACAATGAAAAGGTAGACCGGAATCATCAACGATGTCGCCGATTCGCGCAATCCCCTCAGGTTCATCAGCATCAAGATCAAGACCAACAAAATGGAAATGTGAAGATTATAAGGATGAAGAGAGGGGATAGCTGATGTGATGGCATCTGCACCGGAAGAAACAGATACTGCTACTGTCAGCATGTAGTCGACCAACAGACTGCCACCAGCGATCAATCCCGCTTTGGGAGATAGGTTCTCAGAAGTAACCATGTAGGCCCCGCCCCCTTGAGGATAGGCATGAATAACTTGACGGTAAGAAATGGTCAAGCTGGCTAAAAGAATCAGCACCACAACCCCAATTGGAAGAGACCACCAAATGGCTCCTGCTGATACCGTCATCAAGACCAAGACGACCTGCTCAGGACCGTAAGCAATAGAGGAAAGTGCGTCACTTGAGAGCATCGCCAAAGCCTGCATTTTCCCGAGCAAGCCCCCTTCAGCTTCCGCACCAGATTTCAACGGGCTACCAATAAACCATTTTTTTAATGTTGAAAACATAAAAAACTCCTTGAAAAAGATCATGAGGCCGGGAATTCCCTGCCTCTTTTTCATAAAACAGGGGTTATTCTACTCCTTTTTTTCAAGACTGTCAACTTATAGCGTGAATTATTGTGAAATTTTCATAAAATTTTTATGCAAAAACAAAACCCAACAAGAAAGACTTGTCAGGTTCCAATTTAAGGGTGGCTCACGATCAATTCTAGATCTTGCCCTTCAAAAGTCCAAGAGTCAACATCGCTTGGTAAGATAAAGTGACTACCTTTTTGGATTGGATACTCTTTTCCGTCTACAGTTAGCTGACCTCGACCAGCTAGAACACTGAATAAACTATAGTCGGCTGTCTTTTCAAAGTCCACTTTTCCTGTGATTTCCCACTTGTAAACGGCAAAGAAATCATTAGAGACAAGAAGAGTTGAACGCAGATCATCTGCTTTGATCGTCACAGGTCGGCTATTGGCAGGCTCTCCAATAGTTAACACATCGATGGATTTTTCAAGGTGAAGCTCCCGCAAGTTGCCATTGTCATCCTTACGGTCAAAGTCATAGACACGGTAGGTTGTATCACTAGACTGTTGCGTTTCAAGGATCAAGATTCCAGAACCAATTGCATGCATGGTCCCACTTGGTACATAGAAGAAATCTCCAGCCTTGACAGGAACCTTTGTTAGCAAGGCATCCCAGTTTTTATCTTCGATTTGCTGGCGGAGTTCTTCCTTAGACTT
>CAUTRO010000043.1:0-8247 GCA_963540685.1 uncultured Streptococcus sp. | reverse complement strand
CGAGCTACAGTGGGCGGACCTATTACACCAAAACAGGTGAGGAAATCACTAATCCAGATGAAAAAACCAAGGAGCAGCTGGATAAGATCCGAGAAGCTGCCAACCTCCAATTGAAAATTAGCGATAGCATCCAGACGGGTGACCTCCTTCGTTTCTTCAAGGGCAACGACCTTGGAAAAGTCAATCCAGATGATTATTCCTACACCAATTCCTTCCAGGCATTGAAGAAGATTGAAAAGGAAAAAGGCGATAAATCAACCAGCCTATACAACCTACGTGGGAATGAATCCACTGTGGATCTCTTCAAAGCTCCAAGCTATAAAGAATTGCACCCAGAAGAGACTAGCTCTTCTTCAACTGAAACCAGTAGCAGTTCTTCAAAATAAAAAAGAATCCCTGAGTTTTAACTCAGGGATTTTACCTTGCTATCAAAAAGATGATGATCTTTATTAGTCTCGAACTTCAAAAATGGAAGCTGTTAAGTTCTCCACATAAAATGGTCGTTTATGACGGCTATTGCCAACGATCAATTCTAATTGATTTGAATTTTGGAGGTAATAAGGAAGTCCGCTGGCATTAAAGATTACTAGGTACTTCTTGTCCCCCGTTAATTCATAGATTACCAAGCCACTGGTATCTGTTGCAGATTGGATAAAGACTTGTCGGTAAATCTTATCATAGTCTTCAAGCGATAAGATCGGTAGACTGGTCTTCAAAGCAATCAAACTTCGAATATAGTCAATTGATTCCTTGTTTTGACTCACCAAATCCCAATCGACCTGATTGACAAAATCTGGAGCATTGTAGGAATTCATGGCCCGTTCACGATCCAAAGGTGTGATCTCTCCATCAGGACCTGTCGCTACCAATTTAGTCCTCATAAACTCTTGACCCAATTGCATAAAGGTCATACCCTGGAAGAGCAGGTTCATGGCCGTAGCAAACTCTGAGCGCTTGACCAAGCCTGCTACTTCTTCATTTGGATGGAGGGTCTGAAGCAAGTCAAAGAGATTATAGTTGTCATGGGCTTCCACATAATTTAAGACCTGGCTAGGCGTCAAATAAGTTCCAAGTTCCGCACTGCCTAAAACAGCACGCGCAACAATATTCTCCGTTGATTTACGGCTAACAAACCCTCTCTTAATAGAACCATAGACCTCAGCGCCTTTAATGGCGTCACGCTCCGTATCATTAAAGAATCCAATTCGTGGCAATTGTGACGCGTTGTCTTTCTTGGCCTTATCCTCTGGTGCGAGACCTGTCCCCATATCCCAACCTTCTCCATAAAGGAGAATGCGAGGATCCAGAGCATCCATAACCTCCCGAATAGCATTCATTGTCGTCACATCATGAATGCCCATCAAATCAAAGCGGAACCCATCGATCTGGTACTCTGTTACCCAGTGGGTGAGGGAATCAATCATGTACTTGCGGTACATTTCATGCTCACTTGCTGTCTCATTACCGACACCTGTTCCATTTTGGAAGCGACCATCTGGCTCCATTCGATAATAATAATCAGGCACTGTATTTTGGAAAGGACCATCTTCCGTCGAGTAAATATGATTGTACACCACATCCATAACCACAGAAATCCCCGCTTCATGATAAGCTCGGATCATGGTTTTAAGTTCTTTCATGGTTTGTTTGGGATTGGATGGATTTGTTGAGAAACTGGTCTCTGGTGCAGAATAATTCTGGACGTCGTAGCCCCAATTATAGGTCACACGGCCTTCTTCATCATACTGTTTATAGCGATCCGAGATTGGCTGTAATTGCACGACATTGACCCCTAATTGACGGATATAATCAAAGGCTGTCGCATCATTTTGGGCATTAACCGTTCCTTCTTGGCAGGCACCAAGATAGGTTCCACGTAAAGACTCGTCCACACCTGACGTCGGTGATTGGGTCAAATCCCGAAGATGCATCTCATAGATGACTGCTTGACAAGGATTGTCCAAGCGCCAGGGAGTCGCATCGGCGCCTTTTTTAGCGCCCCAATCAAACTGACGATCTGCTCTAGAAAGAATGGCAGAGCGCATCCCGTCCGCTGTCGTTGCAATGCTATAAGGATCACGCGTCACTTGAGTATGGTGTTCAAAATGAACACGATATTGATAGGCCATGCCACTTAAATTTCCTAGAAAATCTAAAATCCAAACACCATGGGTATTTTCAGGATGATAACTAGACTCTTGTCTGCCTCGCGTCATCGGAATGGTCTTCCAAACTGGTGCATCCGGCTCAGTTGACTGATAGAGAACCAATTCAACTTTCTTAGCCGTTGGCGCCCACAACTTAAAGCAATACTCACCCTCTTCTTCTCGACAACCGAGCCAACCTTGATAGGCCCACTTGGCATCAAAATTCTTTGCATGGGTTGCCATATCATAAGCATGAGGCTGACGATGACTGTAGGCATGACTGGTCAAAGCAGCTTGAAGAGAATAGTAGACGGTATCATCTCCATCGAGAATCCAGACTTCTCTGACCAATCCCTCAGGTAAGAGTTCGATTTCAAAATCCCGGGTCTTGGTAAGCCAATCCCCTTCTTTGACCAAGACATGTCCTCGATTTAGCGGTTCTTCGCTCTCATAAATCAGATTCCCTTCCACTCCAAAGTAATCCAACTTAGAGAAAGAGACTGTTTTTCCTTCTACTTGGTCTTGCCACTGCCACATATCATAGGCAAAATAATTTCCTTTTTGCTTATGAAAATGAAGCTTCACATGGTATTGTCGCATAACATTTTCCTATTTCCAATTTAATACTGAAGAAACCATCCGCTCATCTATCAGGCGAAGAGCACCTTTGTTTGTATTTATTCCTCAGAGGTGTGTACTAAAGCATCGTTGTTGATTTCATCGATATTTGCAAAGAATTCTAAGTGATTATGGAAAACTTCCAATTCAACCGGAGTATCTCCACCATATTCCCCATCTAGATTAATGCGGAATGGTTGATCATTCTTTCCAATCATCTCGATCGTTAGCTTCTTGGTTTTGAGATATTCTACATTGTTATCATGTACATGCTTGCCCCCGTTAATAGTCTGAATCATCAAGGATAACATGTTAAAGAGCTTAGCCGTTTTTACGATAATCAAGGTAAAATTTCCATCATCAAGCTTGGCATCTGGCGCCACACTTTCAAAACCAGCGATTGAGTTGGTCAAGGCCACAAAAATCATAGAAGCTGTTCCTTCAAAAACACCATTGTCATGCTCTATCCGCACTTTACGAGCCTTGTTACGTGGCAACATTTTCGCTGCTTCGGCGACATAGGCAAAGTAACCCAAGCGAGATTTGACACTACTTGGTACACTAAAGGTCAACTCTGTCAGAGTTCCTGCTGCAGCAATATTGATGAAGTATTTGCTGCCATAGGCACGACCAATATCCATTTGAATGATTTGATTTTTTTCAATAATACGAGCCGCTGCCACCGGATCTCCCATCGGGATCTTCAAGGCACGCGCATAATCATTGGTTGTCCCTGTTGGAATAAAGGCCATCTGAGGACGGTGTTCTAGTCCAGCAACCCCATTCACTACTTCGTTGATCGTGCCATCACCACCAGCGGCAATGATCAAATCATAACCTGCTTTGGCTGCTCTTTCTGCTTCCTTTTGAGCAGAAAATGGTTCGGGAGTAGTTTGATAAGCACTGGTCTCATAGCCCACGTCTTCCAGTACGTTCAAGACTTCTGCAATGTTTTTCTTGATAATTTCTTGCCCAGAGGTCGGATTATAAATTAAACGGGCTTTTTTGATTCGTTCTACCATAAACATCCTCTACAAACTTTCAAGCCAGGCCTCGTTTTCTACCTGGATTCCTAATTCTTGTGCTTTGGATAACTTGCTACCAGAGTCTGCACCAGCAACTACCAAATCTGTTTTCTTAGAAACAGAACCAGTTACCTTTGCACCCAGACTCTCTAATTTGGCCTTTGCTTCTGAACGTGTGAGCCGTTCCAGCTTACCTGTTAAAACAACTGTCATCCCAGATAGAGCCGCATCGGCAGCAACTTTTTCACCAAGATAGGTCAGATTGACTCCAGCTTCTTTAAGCTCTTGCAAGAGACGCTTAGATCCCTCTTGTGCGAAATAACTCTTGAGGCTTTCAGCCACAACCATACCGAGACTATCAATACCTGCAATCCGCTCTGGATCAGCAGTAGCCAATTGATCGAGGTCATGAAATTCTTGGAGCAAAATTTGACTGACCTTGCTTCCGACATGCCGGATTCCCAAACCAAAGAGTAACTTTTCAGCTGAATTCTCTTTTGAAGCTTGAATGGCTTCATAGAGTTTTTCAGCAGATTTTTCTTTAAAGCCTCCTAAGGTCAATAGATTCTCTACGGTGAGGCGGTAGATCCCTGCCACGTCCTCTACTAACTCAGCCTCAAAGAGTTTTTCTACAACGGCTGGTCCCAAGCCTGTGATATTCATAGCATCTCGACTTGCAAAGTGGGTCAATCCTTCCTTAATCTGAGCCGGACAGAGCGGATTGATACAGCGAAGGGCCACCTCGTCCTCAAAATGAAGAAGTTCACTCTGGCAGCTCGGGCAATGACTTGGAATCACTAATGCTTGATCAGAGACCCGCTTATCTTTGACAACACGTAAGACCGCAGGAATGATATCACCAGCCTTGTAGACGATGACTGTATCTTCTTGATGAATGTCTTTTTCAGCAATATAGTCCACATTGTGCAGGGTTGCGCGACTAACGGTGGTTCCTGCTAGTTGGACTGGAGTTAAATTGGCAGTTGGCGTCACAACACCGGTCCGTCCAACAGTCCAATCCACCGAGAGGATTTGCGCTTCTTTTTCTTCTGCTGGGAACTTATAAGCAACAGCCCATTTAGGAGCCTTGACGGTAAAGCCGAGCTCCTCTTGAACAGCTAGATCGTTAACCTTGATGACAATCCCATCAATATCATAAGGGAGGTCTTCCCGAAGCTGGGCTACTTTCTGGATAAAGTTCCAAGCTTGGTTCATATCCTTGGCAAGGACACGTTCCTGGTTGACAACAAATCCTAACTCGGCCAATTTTTCAAGTACGCCTTCCTGACTGCTTTGATCGGTCGGGCTCACTTCTTGATACAAGAAGGTGGCAAGATTCCGCTTAGCCACGATTTTGGTGTCCAATTGGCGAAGCGTTCCTGCAGCAGCATTTCGTGGATTAGCAAATTCAGGCTCTCCATTTTCTTGACGGATCTGATTGACGCGATCAAAAGATGCCCGTGGCATATAGCACTCGCCTCTAACCGTGATGTTGATTGGGTCTGGTAAAACCAAAGGAATATCTTTGACCCGTTTGAGGTTCTCGGTAATATCCTCACCGATCGAACCGTCCCCACGTGTTGCACCTGTTACGAGGACTCCGTTTTCATAAGTGAGGGAAATCGACAAGCCATCGATCTTCAACTCACAAACATAGCTGACGGAAGGAAATTCCTTGCGGACCCGTTGGTCAAAAGCCTCTAATTCTTCCCGCGAAAAAGCATCCTGTAAACTATAAAGGGGATACTGGTGCTGGTATTTGGTAAAGCCTTTTAAAACCACACCACCCACACGGTGAGTTGGGCTCTCTGGCAAGGCTTCTTCCGGATGGCTTGCCTCAAGTTCCACTAATTCCCGATATAATTGATCGTATTCACTATCAGAGACTAATGGGGCGTCTTTTGTATAATACTCATAGGCATAGCGGTTAAGTAATTCCACTAATTCCTTCATTCTGGTTTTCATGTTCTTATTTTATCATAAAATCTTAATTTAGCCTTGAATTTACTGCATTCTTAGCATTAAAAAAGGAGCCAGAGCTCCTTTTTTATTTTGTAAAATCGATCCGTTTGGATAATTGATTGATCACAATTGCTCCAAAAATCAAGGATGCGAATTCACCCAATCCCATGGTCAACCAGTTATAGAAGAATGGTTGGCCTTGCAGGTAATAAAGTTCCAATGCAATCGTAAACATGGAGAAGGAAAAGAAAATCGCAAACAAGAAATGGTCCAACCGAATAAGACCGTTAAACAAGAACTTGTTTTTAAAACGTCCAAATAGAATAAGTCCAAGCCCTAGAAAGACAAAGGTTGACCCTCCACCAACAAAGACATCGATCCACCCAAAACTAAATAAGTTAGAAATCATACAACCTATGGTTACCGCAATTAAATATTTCTTATTGTAAAAGGCCAAGAAATTCATCATTTCCGAAACACGGAATTGGTAGCCATAGTAGGCCATAGCATTGAGAGGTGGTGTAATAGTCAATACGATATAAATCGCAGCAACAATGGCAATTTGCGCCATATCTCGAGCAGTTAACTGTTTCATGTATTCTCCTTTAGCGGTTTTCCCGCGTCTATTATGCTTGGCGAAAGGATCTTAAGCACCAAGGGTTGAAGTCTTGATTTCTTCAACCTTACAAGTATAGCATATTTTCAGGTTTTATGGTAGACTAAATTTATGAAAACACTGATTAAAAAATTTTTTGATAATGAAATTTTATCCTATCTCTTTTTTGGCCTAGCTACGACCCTTGTCTCTGTTGGTACCCGTCTTTTCATCTACCAGCTCACTAGCGATGAACGATTGGCAACAGCGATCGGAAATCTCGCTGGCATCCTCTTTGCCTTTGTAACCAATGATACCATCGTCTTTAAACAAGAAAGAAAGGGATGGTTTCAGCGTTTGATCCGTTTTGCGATTGCGCGCTCTGGAACCTTTCTGCTAGATATGGCCTTGACCGAGATTTTTGTCAAGCAATTCCCCGGAATTATTGGTCAATTCGTTCACCATAACAAGAGTCAGATCAATCTGATTGAAACGCTCTTTGCCCAGGTGGCCATTATAGTCCTCAATTATATCTTTAGTAAACTCTTTGTCTTTAAAAATAAAAACAAGGCTTGAAACGATTGTTTCAGCCTTATTTTTTTAAACTTCTATACTTGATTGTTCTGAACTTAATTGATAGATCTTTCCTTCGACCCCAAAATAATCCTTGGCTAGGTCTTTCAATTCCTGCATGGCTGTTTGCGCCCTTTTGGCCTGTTCTTCATTGATGGCTTCAATGACTAAGATGGCATCTTTCGTCTCTTCTGTCAGCATGGTTCTTTGAGCTTCCCGCCAATTCAAACAACGGCAAACCGCACCTTCTTGGTCGTAGTAAATGATCTCTCCTTCCAAAGCTGGAGCATCTTCTTCAGCCCCTAACGGAAAGAAAGGTTCGCCTCCTTTAGCTTGTCCTAGAGAGAGTCCACCCACTAATTTATCCATGTCTTCTCCCCCGCAAGGAAGGGCATAAGCCATGGACACACTATTGTACAAATCCACCAAGGGATTAATCGGATAAAATTCACGACCTTGGTGAACCCGTTTTAAAAGGGCTTCGATCGAAGATCTGGCTCCTTTTTTCGTTTTGAATTTACTAAAAGCCTGGCGCCACTCTTGGACGAATTCACTTTGAGTATAATTTTCCTCGTCTATAAATTCCCAAGCGCGCTTAGCTCCCTTTTCTAACAATTCTTTAAAATAAGGATCCTGGGCTTCATCTACTGTGTTATCAATGCCATATAATGACATGACCGTAATGCTAGCTGTTGGAAATAAATCCCAAAATGCTTGATCGACTGTAACTTTCATTGTTTTACCTCACCATAATTTCTTTTTTGACCTTTTTTGACCTGTTCCCAATCCAAGGTAATATTCTCACGCACTCGGACCAGATACTCTTCTAACTGTGCGACTTCCTTTTTGGAAAATCCCTTTAAGGCAGTTTTTTCAGAGTAAAAATGTTCCCCTAAAATGAATGGGTAAATTTCCTGGCCTTTTTCAGTTAATTCCCATTCTTTGATTTTGAGGTTTTCCCCCATGGGACGTTGCTGAATCAAGCCTCTTTCTTCTAATTTTTTTACGGATCTAGCGACGGTCGATCGGTCTACCTTTAAGAGAACTGAGAGTTCCTCCTGAATAATTCCAGGCCGCTCTGCAATTCGCACCAGATAGAGATATTGACCACGCGCCAGTTCCAAATCACGAAATTCAATATTGGCAATAGAATCCAGCGCACGCGCAATGATGCCAATCTCACGTAGAATACTCATCCTACTCCTCCTTTACTGACAATCCTATTCTAACATCTTTTTGTTGCAAATGCAACAAAAATAAGAAAAAAGAGAGGAGGACAAAAGTCCTAGCCTCTCAATTGTCTTTGGATTGTCGAGCAAGACGCAGT
>CAUTRO010000042.1:0-8435 GCA_963540685.1 uncultured Streptococcus sp. | reverse complement strand
ATCGTCGTGAGCGTGCTAGCTACACTGCTGAGCTTGACTTGTCAGATATCGGTAAAGGAACTTATCCTTACTACATGCTCAAGGAAATCAATGAGCAACCAACCGTGATGCGTAAACTCATCCAAGCCTACACAAATGAGGCTGGCAAAGTTGTCGTAGACCCTGCTATCATCAAGGCTGTTCAAGACGCTGACCGCATCTACATCCTTGCAGCTGGGACCTCTTACCACGCAGGATTTGCTTCTAAGAAGATGTTGGAAGAATTGACAGATACGCCAGTTGAACTTGGTATCTCCTCTGAGTGGGGCTATGGTATGCCGCTTCTCAGCCAGAAACCACTTTTCATCTTTATCAGTCAATCTGGTGAAACAGCTGATAGCCGTCAAGTATTGGTTAAGGCCAATGAAATGGGCATTCCAAGCTTGACAGTAACCAATGTGCCAGGTTCAACTCTTTCACGGGAAGCGGACATGACTATGTTACTCCATGCGGGTCCTGAAATTGCAGTAGCTTCCACTAAGGCTTATACAGCTCAAATCGCAGCCCTTGCCTTTCTTGCAAAAGCTGTTGGGGAAGCCAATGGCAATGAAAAAGCCCAAGCTTTTGATTTGGTGCACGAATTGTCTATCGTTGCCCAATCGATCGAATCAACCCTTTCAGAAAAAGAAGTGATCGACGAAAAAGTCCGTGCTTTGTTAGAAACAACCCGCAATGCTTTCTATATCGGACGTGGCCAAGATTACTATGTAGCCATGGAAGCCAGTCTGAAACTCAAAGAAATTTCTTACATTCAATGTGAAGGTTTCGCTGCGGGTGAGTTGAAACATGGGACCATCGCCCTAATCGAAGATGGCACACCGGTTATTGCCCTCTTGTCTGATCCAGTCCTAGCTAGCCACACTCGTGGAAATATCCAAGAAGTGGCAGCTCGTGGGGCGCACGTCTTAACCATTGCGGAAGAAAATGTCGCGAACGAGACAGATGATTTGGTCTTGACAGCGGTTCACCCTTACCTCTCTCCAATCTCAATGGTGGTGCCGACTCAACTGATTGCCTACTTTGCAACCCTTCATCGTGGACTCGATGTCGATAAACCACGGAATCTTGCCAAGTCTGTAACGGTTGAATAAGCTTGTCTATATAGAAAAAATATCCTCGTTAGGTTTTTCCTAACGAGGATGTTTGCTTTTAAGGGGCAAAGTCGAATCCACAGCCCATGTTTGGTGAGAGGATGGGGAAAACGTGATCATTGGTCTCAAAATAAGCCAGTCTTCTCCGTAAAAGAAGGGGTATAGTTGATTATTATAACCGGATCAAGAAAAGATCAAAGCTGTCTTTTTCTTCTAAAATCAAAAAATAGATAAACATGCGAGCAAGTCTTTATTTTCAAGCACTTGCGCATTTTCGATTCCTATCTCAATAAAGAAATTTTAAGGCCTTGATAGGGAAAATATATTAGTCAGCTCCTTTTCCAGGTGATATCATGGTTACACATTTCAGAAGTGGCGAAGCAGAACAGAGGCTCTGCTCGCTAAGAGTTGAAGGAGGTTGACACAGCATGAGTAAAAAAGAGTTGGTTCTTCGTGCCATTCGGGGCGAAGCAGTAGAGCGAATCCCTGTAGGATTTTGGCTCCATTATGTGACCCAAGAAGAAAAAGAATTGGGGCTAGACAATCCAGCCGTACTTGAAAAGAGTATCAAAGGACACCAGCAGTATGTTGAAGCAATATCCCCTGATTTTGTCAAGATTATGAGCGATGGCTTTTTCCGCTATCCGAGTGCCCTTTATTCTAGAGAGATCCAATCGATCCAAGAATTGAAGGACATTCAACCAATTGGAGAGAAGCATCCTTGGATTGAACAGCAGATAAAAGTGGTTAAGGAAATTCGTTCGCATTTCCATGAGGAGATTGCTTCTTTCTACAATATCTTCTCGCCTATTTCCTATTTGAAACGCTGGTTCCGGACAGATCAATCCCGCGGTGATCAAGTGATTGCAGACTTTATCAAGGAAGATCCAGAAACCTTAGCTCATGTCCTTGATGTGATTGCAGGAGACATCGCTATTCTTAGTCGCCGCTTGATCCAAGAAGCAGGTGTGGAAGGAATTTACTTCTCCACCCAGCAGGTCCAAGATGAGCGCGTAACCCAAGAAGAATACCGTAAGATCATCGAACCGAGCAACATCGCCGTCCTAGAAGTAGCCAATGAAGCTGGGGGCATCAATATCCTTCATATCTGTGGCTTTGAAGGAGCCAGCAATGAAGTAGGACTCTTCAAGGATTATCCAGCCCAAGTCATCAATTGGGCGACCCATCATGAAGGGTTGAGCCTAGCAGAGGGAAGAAAACTCTTTGGTAATCGCGCTGTTTTAGGTGGTTTTGTCAATGGCAAGAAAGGCTTGCTTTACCAAGGTGAAAAAGAAGCAATCGAGCAAGAAACGCGTCGCTTGGTGGCTGAAGCAGGAAGTCGTGGCTTGATCCTTGGGGCTGACTGCACCGTGCCAGACGATTTCCAATTGGAACGTCTCGATTGGGTGCGTCAAGCAGCTGTATTGTAGGGAGAAAGGAGAGGGAGATGAAAAAGATTCATGTGTGGTGTATCGTGATGACGGTCTTATTTTTAGTCCTAGGACTCGCAAAAGCGACTGCAGCAAGTAGTCAGGGAGAAAATAAAAAAGATCCAGATATAGCAAGGCTAGAGAAGATTCCAGCCCACAGTCTCTCCCTCATCCGCCCGTCTGATGTGGCAGGCATTCTCCTACTAGATGGCCAGTGATAAAAAAAGATGAAGGCCTTGATAAAAAATATATATTAGTCAACGCATGATTGAAGTGTTAAGATAACAAGCAAGAAAAAAAGAGAACGAGGAAAGAAGATGTCTACAAAAAGAGAATTAGTCTTAAAAGCATTCAAAGGAGAAAAAGTTGACCGTGTGCCAGTTGGATTTTGGCATCATTTTACGACAGAAGAAGAATGGTTGAAAGGCTTCTCCAATCCTGAAATTATTGAAAAAAATCTGAAGGGTCATAAAAACTTCCTTCACAAGGTCAAACCAGACTTTGTCAAACTCATGAGCGATGGCTACTTTGCTTATCCAAATCCAGCCATTCACAAGGGGCTTGAAAATATCTCAGACTTAGCAGGGATTGAACCACTTGGGGCAGATCATCCATGGATCACAGAGCAGGTAGAGCTGGTGAAAAAAATCCGTGCCGATTTTGAAGAAGACCTTGTCGCTATCTACAATATCTTTGCTCCAGTGACATACTTCAAATGGTTGGTCGGAGAAGTTTCAGGGGGAGATGACTTGATCGCAAACTTTATCGATCAAGATGCGCCTACTCTTAAAAAAGTATTGGATACCATTGGCAAAGATATCGCTAGCTTGAGCCAACGCATCATCAAAGAAGCAGGGGCAGACGGGATCTACCTTAGTGTTCAAAGTATTCAAGATGCGCGCGTAAGCCAAGAAGTGTACAAACAAGTCATTGCGCCAAGTGAACTTCATGTCTTAGAAACAGCCAAGGAAGCCGGTGGCGTAAATATTCTTCATATCTGTGGCTATGAGGGGGCTCGTAATGATATCCACCTCTTCACAGACTACCCAGCTCCAGTCATCAACTGGGCAGTCGGGCCAGAAGGCATCAGCCTAGCAGAAGGTCGCGAAATCTTCGGTGGCCGCACGGTTCTTGGTGGCTTTGAAAATGGCAAAAATGGTCTTCTCTATACAGGAGACAAGGCTGCCATCCAAGCAGAAACCAAACGTATTATCGCAGAAACAGGAACGACAGGCTTGGTCATCGGTGCCGATTGTACCATTCCAAGTGATATCGACGAAGAACGAATCGAATGGGTTCGTGAAGCTGCAGCAGAATAAGAAAAAATAGAATCAGGGAGAACAGAATATGAGTAAAAAAACATGGATTATTGGTGGGGTGGCCATTCTGGCTCTTGCAGGAGCAACGATTATTGGACGGAGCTTGAACCACGCAAACGACAGCAAAGGCTCAACAGGATCGAACAAGGTGACAACCTTGAAAGTCGCCCACACTCAAAACTACGTGCCTTACGATTACGTCGATGAAAAAGGCGAATCAGATGGTTATGAAGTAGCCGTGCTAAAAGCCATTGACGAAAAACTTCCAGACTACAAGTTTGAATATACTGGAACGAGTGATGACGATCTCTTGATTGGTCTAGAATCTGGCAAGTACGATATCGGTACCAAAGGAGCTTGGTATACCGAAGAACGCGCTAAGAAATTTATCATTCCAAAAGAACCAATCGGAGCTAGTATCATCGGATTTACCATACGTAAAGAAGATGCGGATAAATACAAGAACATCGATGACTTTGCGAAAGAAAAAGGAAAATTGGTTCCAATCTCCCCACAAAATGCCCAATGGAATGTCATCAAAGAGTACAATGAAAAGCATCCAGATCAACAAATCGAGTTAACAGCTGCAGAATCGTTCAAAGTTGCAGATGCCTATGCCTGGGTTCTGGAAGGACGTTACGATGCCTTCTTCGACATCAAACTGTCCTTTGAAAAAGCGGTCACAGATAAAGATGGTTCTTACCACCAATATGCCGACAAACTCAGCTGGTTTGCCTACAAAGGAATTCCAACTTACCCATTGATCCACAAGGATAAGAAAAACGAAAAATTTGCAGAAGCCTACAGCAAGGCCATCAAAGAATTGGAAGAAGATGGAACGCTTGCTAAACTATCAGAAAAATATTTCGGTGAAGATGTCTTCAGTTATGTAGATAAAGAAAAATAAGATGAAACTGGGTGCGTATTGCCCCAGCTTCCTTGTTTCTATCTGGATAGAGAAAGGAAAAGAAAGATGGTCTCATACGACATTTCCAAGGTCTGGTCATTTCTTCCAACCTTGGTCCAAGCCCTACCAGCGACCCTAGCTTTGATGGTTTTAACGACGCTTCTCGGTTCGGCTTTTGGCTTGCTTTTGACATGGGGGCAAGTATCAGAAGAGAAGGTGGGGGCAGGTCTGGCAAAAGGCTATGTCTTTACCTTGCGTTGTACCCCTCCGATTGTCTTGCTCTTTTTAGTCTTTTATGGACTGCCCCAATTTTTAAACTGGTGGTTGGGAGTAGATATCGACCACTGGTCCAAATTTGTCTTTGTTCTTGTGGCCATGTTTCTTATCTTTGCGGCGATGATCTCTGAGGTCTTCAAAGCAGCCTATTTGGCAATTCCCAAAGGCCAGATGGAAGCAGGTTTGAGTATCGGCTTGACGCCGGCTCAGACCATTTGGCGGATTGTCCTCCCCCAAGCTTTTCGCGTGGCGCTTCCTAACATGACGACCGCCATCTTGAACCTCATGCGCGATGCCGCTTTGGCTTATACCATTGGCTTTATCGATATCATGGGAGCAGGAAATAACTTGATCAGCCGCAATCTCGGGAATTATTCTCTGGAGACTTATACAGCCGTAGCAGTGATTTACTGGGGAATTGCCCTGGTGATCTCCTTCTCCGCTCAACTCCTTGAAAAACGACTCACTGTAACAGAAAGGTAGCTTATGGATTTTAATTTTATTAGTAAAACATTTCTAGCCACCTTGGGTGGTGTTCCAGTGACCCTTCTGATCATGGTCGTCTCCATCCTCTTGAGTTTTTTTCCAGCCCTCTTTTTGGCGCTCGGTCAGATCTATAAGGTCAAAGGGGTCCGCAGTTTCTCAGTGGTTTACTTGGCCTTTATCCGCGCGACGCCTCCGATTCTCTTGATTCTCTTCTTTTATAGTCTCTTTCCTAGCCTCTTAAATAGTTTTTTTAAGAGCATGGGGAGTCACTTTAATGTCTTTGAGATCAATCCCATTTACTATGCCTTTATCATCTTTAGCTTGATGACAACTGGGAGTCTGGCTGAAATTCTCCGGTCTGCTATTCTGACGGTGGATAAGGGCCAGCTAGAAGCGGCGCAAGCCATCGGTTTGACCAATCGCCAAGCCTATATCCGCATTGTTTTTCCACAAGCCCTGCGTGCTGCTCTGCCCAATTTGTGTAACCTGGTCATCAACTTGGTCAAAGGAACTTCCCTTGTCTTTGTCATGACCATCAAGGATATCACCGCTATTGCCAAGGTCGAAGCCTCTTACGGCTATCAATATTTTGAATCCTATCTAGTGATTTTTATTCTTTATATTATCATTTGTGGCTTGATTCAGTGGGGATTCAACCTCTTGGAAAAACGCCTGACACTCGCATAGAAGAAGGAGAAACGAGAAGATGTTAGAAGTAGAACACGTATCGAAAAAATTTAAGGACCATCAAGTTCTGGTAGATGTCAATCTCAAGGTCAACCAAGGGGATGTGGTCGTCATTTTAGGCCCATCTGGATCAGGAAAAACAACCTTTCTTCGCTGCCTCAACCACTTGGAAAAGGCAGATACAGGCCGTTTGACGCTGGGTGGGAAAGAGTATGATCTCTCGAAACTCAGTAAAAAAGAAATTTTAGAAATCCGCCAAAAGACAGCCTTTGTCTTCCAGCACTACAATCTCTTTGCCAACAAAACAGCGCTTGAAAATATCTTAGAAGGCCTGATTGTAGCTCGGAAGATTCCAAAAGAAGAAGCTCTTCAACGGGCAGAGTCCGCCCTCGAAAAAGTCGGTCTCCTTGCTTATAAGGATTACTATCCTTCTCAACTGTCAGGTGGCCAGCAGCAACGGATTGGAATCGCACGTGCCATCGCAGTGAAACCAGATGTGATCTTGCTGGATGAGCCAACCTCAGCGCTAGATCCAGAGTTGGTTGGGGATGTACTTGCTGTCATGAAGCAATTGGCCCAAGAAGGAGTGACCATGGTTGTCGTGACGCATGAGATGGGCTTTGCGCGTGATGTGGCCAACCACGTCATCTTTATGGATGGTGGGCATATCATCGAAGAAAACGAATCCCATGAATTCTTCAACAGTCCAAAAGAAGAACGGACCAAACAATTCCTTTCACGGATTCTATCCGATGCCACCTATAGCGTCGAATACATGATTTAACAAGAGGCACACCTATGCAGGGTGTGTTTTTTGGATTCTGGAAAAAATTTAAAAAATTTGCTCATTTTTTAAAAATCATTACGAATAATATAAGTGAGAGGGAAATATGACTAATAAAAAACAACGATTTGTACTATTATTCTTACTGACTTTGTTTCTAGGAGGTTGCAGTCTTTTTACGGATAAAGCTGCTGAGAGAAGAGAAATGATTCAGATTGCAGAAAGCACGAAAATGGAGCGAGCGATAAAACACTTGTTAATCAGTATCGATCCTAAAGCTTTCACTTCAGAAGGAGTCATTCACTCCTATACCCTGATAAAAGGTAAATTGGAATACAACCCAATGGGAGGCATGAATGTCTATCTCGTTATCAATGGCGATAAAAAGTTAACGATCGATACGACTATTCAAATGGAAGATTCAGGACAGTTCAAAGCAGGTAGTTACGGTATTTCAGCAAAATTAGATGATCTGTTAAGTAAAGTAGAAGAGACTGGAAAATAGACTCATTTAGGTAAATACCCTAATATAGGTAAATAGAAACATTTCTGGATCAAAACCAATATGTTACATTAATAGCTAGTGCTTGTAACGATTTGGCAATATTTTTTAACAAAAGTAACATTTCAGGTATGAATAGAATTTTGTATAATAAATTCTAAGAAACCTGAAGAAAGAATGGGAAGAAGATGAAAAAAAGTAAATTTATTGTGTTGATAATGGTAGTATTTAGCCTGAGCTTAGGGGGATGTAGCTTTTTAAATGGACAATCTGCCAAGAAACAAGAAATGATTCAAATCGCAGAGAGTAAGAAGATGAAGGTAGCGATTGAGAATATGTTAAAAAAATTAGATCCAAAAGCACTTACACCAGAAGGAAAAATTAAAACGTATAAAATTTCCAAAGATGATTTAGATTATAATCCAATGGGAGGGCTAATGATCAAAATTATTATAAATGATAACGAAGATTTATTATTAAATACAACTATCCAAGAGGACTCGACGACTGGTGAGTATGAAGAAACATATCTTAGTAAAACGAAAGAGTTAAATGAACTTCTGAAGGGAAATTAAAATGGCTGAAAATATAGATTTCAATGATAAGCAACATGTTAAAGCAGCTTTGCTTGAATATGAAAAAGATATAAAAATTGGACGAGAATTTGATATCGGTTCCAAAAATAATGAGTATATTGGACAGATTTCTCATATTTATGATAGTGTTAATGGGAATGAAGAACAAGTTGTGGTAGTAACAAATAACGGTATGGGGGTTAATGAGGATCCAGTCCCCTATTCTGCTTCTGATGAAGATCGCGCCCAAATCCATGACGTGACAGTCCTGATGAAGGGATCGGAAACAGAAACAAGTACAGAAAAATTACGTCATGATACATTTACGGATTGGGTAAA
>CAUTRO010000041.1:0-8469 GCA_963540685.1 uncultured Streptococcus sp. | reverse complement strand
GAGCATCACTTGGCATTTCACGAAGTGTTGGAATCAACATTTTACTTTGTTTCATGAACAACTTCCTTTTCTATTTCAAAAATAATTTCATAATATCATTCCAGGTGACAGCAATCATTAAAATCACCATTATGGCTACACCTGCAAGGGTCATATAGGTTTCTACTTCTTGTTTCAGCGGTTTTCTACGGACCACTTCGATCAAATTGATCAAGATTTTCCCACCATCCAGGGCCGGAATCGGGATCAAATTGAAAATCCCAATATTAATGGAAAGCATGGCCATAAGGGATAGCACAGCTGGAATCCCTAATTGAGCAGCTTGTGAGCTGGCATTGTAGATGGCAACCGGACCACCGAGTTTATTGAGACTAAAATGGAAAATGATATCTTTCAGGGCTCCCAAGATCCGGGTCGCTGTATTCCAGGTATCTGTAAAACCAGACAAGAGCTTATCCATAAAGCCTGTCTTGATCCCATTTGTCACACCCAGATAGTAACGATCGCCTGATTTGGTTGGCTTCACTTTGACTTCTTTTTCTTGACCGTCTGTCTTGACTCTCAAGGTCAACTCCGGAGCGGTCTTTCTGTCTTTGGTTGCCTTTTCTACAGCGTTTGTCAATTCATCCCAATTGCTCACAGCATCGTTATTGACCTGAAGGATTTGGGCATTGCCTGTCACACCGACCTTAGCAAGCGCCCCATCTGGCGCTACTTGAACATTGTTGCTATAGTAGTCAATGGCACCACCGCGCATAAAAGCCAAGAGGGAATAAACCACAATACTGAGGATGAAATTGTTCATAGGCCCTGCAAAGTTGGTGATCAAGCGACCCCAAATGCTCGCATTTTGGTATTGAACATCTTTGGGGGCAATCCGTACTTCGGTCCCATCTTCTTCGACGATGGTTGCATCATGATCGACACTATAAGTCTTTGTCTCATCAAGAACCAAGCCGGTAATTTCCAGTTTGTCTTCAAAGTCAAACTGGGTGACATTCATGGGAAGGGCTGTCTGATCCAGATTCTTTCCAGAAAGATTGATTCGGACGACCTTACCAGCCTCATTGAGCGTCAAGCTCACAGGAGTCCCGGTCTTAATCTCTGTGGTATCCTCACCCCAGCCAGCCATACGGACATAGCCCCCTAAAGGTAGAATCCGAATGGTATAAGCTGTCCCATCCTGACCAATATGGGCAAAGATTTTCGGCCCCATCCCGATCGAGAATTCTCGCACCAAGATGCCCGATTTTTTCGCAAAATAGAAATGACCAAACTCGTGGACGAGTACGATCACTCCAAAAATAACAATAAAAGCAACTAACTGCATCGTTTTATACGTAGTTTCCTTTCTATCTGTTCTGTCTTAGAACAAGCCCAAGAAATGCATCAAGGGGAAAACAAAAATCAAACTATCAAAGCGGTCTAAAACACCACCATGTCCTGGGATAAATTTCCCAGAATCCTTCACTCCAAAGTGGCGTTTGATCGCACTCCCTACCAGGTCTCCAAACTGACCTGCAATACTAAAGAGGATGGTAAATAAAATCATGGTAATCAACCCATGTCCACCTGCCACAGAAGGATCAACGATCATATAGATCACGGTTACTGCAACGGCAGACAAGATGCCTCCAAGGCTACCTTCGATTGTTTTATTGGGTGAGACCGTCGGCATGAGCTTGCGTTTCCCAAATCGACTTCCTACCAGATAAGCACCGGAATCTGTCGCCCAGACAATAAAGAGAGCTAACAAAACCTTGTCGATACCAGCGATTCGTGCATCTACTAGGGAGTGGAAACCGAGTCCCACATAGAAGCTAGAAGCAATGGGGTAGACCACATCTTCATAATTGTAATTCTGAGCAAGAACCGTTGTTCCCATGAGGATCAAGACCACCAACCCATAGGCAATCATATTGCCATCTGCTGGAAGGTAGGGCAGATAGTCCTCAATCGGCAAGGTTAAGACGAAGGCCGCCAACATAGCCAGCGCCCCTTCAAAGGTCGCAGTTTCAAGCCCCTTCATCTTGAGCAATTCATGAACTCCTAGCATGGCGATCAAACCAATCACAATCTGGAAGAATACCCCTCCAACCATTACTGTTGGAATGAAAAAGAGCAGGGCAATTCCTCCAAAAATTACACGTTTTTGTATATCTTTTGTCATCATCTTCTCCTAAACACCGCCAAATCTCCGGTGGCGATGACTATATTCTACTACGGCACTTCTTAGTGCCTCTTCTCCAAAATCTGGCCACATAATATCTGTGAAATACAACTCACTGTAGGCGGCCTGCCAAGGAAGGAAATTACTTAAACGGATCTCTCCACTGGTACGGATAATCAAATCCGGATCCCTTAGATCGCGTGGCAAACTTTCGGTATAGAGATGATCTGCTATCATCTCTTCAGTGATATCTTCAGGACTGAAGTCAGCATCCAAGACTTCTTGCGCGATCTGCTTCACAGCCTGGGTAATTTCAGCACGTCCTCCATAGTTGAGGGCAAAATTCAGAATCAAACCTGTGTTGTCCTTGGTCTTTTCTTCAGCTCTTTCCAAAGCCTCTAACGTTTCTTTGGGTAATTTCTTGGTATCACCGATCATTTGAATCTTGACATTGTTGCGGTGCAATTCGGGAACGAAGCGGTCATAAAACTCAACTGGCAAGTGCATGATAAACTTGACTTCCTCTTCAGGGCGTGTCCAGTTTTCCGTCGAAAAGGCATAGACCGTCAAGACCTGAACTCCCATATTTTTTGCTGCTATCGTCACTTCTTGGAGAGCTTCCATCCCTGCCTTATGGCCAAAGACACGCGGTTGCATCCGCTTCTTCGCCCAGCGGCCATTGCCATCCATAATGATGCCTATATGTTTCGGGACCTCTAAAGGAATCTCAATTTTTTCTTTTTTCTTAAAACGAAACATGTTTTTCTACCTATTTCAATATTTATCGCTTCATTATACCATAAATCCCCATAAAATAGGGACACTGGCCTCTTTTTTGAACCAGCAGGGCTTTCCTTGACCCTCCTGTCCCTTTTTCCCACGAAAAAAGAGGCCTTCGCCTCTTTCGTGATCCTTATTCTTCGATGGCTGAATCGACTTCTGAGCTAACACCTTCTGTTGCAGCTGCTGTGATTCCTTCTGATACAGGAAGAACTGTTTTGATCGCTCCCAATTCAAAGGTAAGGTAGACACCATCAACGTCCAAGACAACCGTCTTGCGTTCTTTATCGACTTCATCGATGGTTCCGTACAAGCCACCAATTGTGATGACTTCATTTCCTTTTTGAAGTTTATTCAAACTTTCCATCCGTTTTTGGTACTGTTTCTTTTGGCTACGGCTCATGAAGTACATCAAACCGACCATAAGAACGAGCATAATTAGAAAACTTGCACCTTGCATATGTTTCTCCTTTAAATTTCATATATGCTATACTATATCAAAATTCACCTATCTTTTCAAGTTTCTTCATCCTTTTCAAGCAAAATCTGACTTCCTTTCTAAAAGGCTAGCCCGTTCCCAGAAAAAAGAAAAAAAACCACGAAAAGTGGGCCACTGACTAGTCAATCGTAATGCCATACTTTTCATGATTCTCATCATACCAATCAATCAAGGCCAAGGCCGTTTGATAGGTAATATTTTTGATTTTACTCGTCCCCTTGGTCAAAGTTGCCAAGCTCATTTTGCTAATGTTGGTTTCAGTTGCAACACGGTAGCTTGTCAAGCGACCATCAACCATCAGCTGAACAACGGCTTCAACCTTTCTGTATTCCGGAGTCGAGTAGATATCAATTGTATTGTTCATCGTACTCCCATTCCTCATATTATTTTCTTGTATAGATTATATACTTATTTTCTTTATTTATTAATAATTTTGCTCAAATTGGATAGATTTCACTAATTATTGATGTTTTTTTAGCCCAAATAGGGGGATTTTGGCCTTATCCGGCGAATAATTTCCCCTAGGTGGGAAGAAAAAATAAAGACTGCTATATTATAGCAGTCTCCTTTTTTCACAAAGTGGTCGTCTCTTATTCCCCTTCTTTATCCGTATTTTCTTCCTTCTTTGTGTCTTTTTCTCTGATGACAAGTTCACCATCTTCCATATCAGCTTCGAGGTGTTTAGCATCAAGGTGATCCAAGTGGAAGTCTGTCACTTTGTCACGAATTTGTTGTTCAACCACACGACGGAGTGGACGAACACCCATGACTTCATCGTAACCTTCTTCGGTCATATATTCTTTAGCTGCATCGCTCACAGCTAGGTCGATTTCTTTCTTAGAAAGGGTCTTATTGACATCAATTAACATCAAATCAACAATCTTAGAAAGGTCTTCCTTGCTTAAGTGTGAGAATTCAATCACAGCATTGAAACGGTTTAGGAATTCTGGACGGAAGTAAGGTTTCAAGCGATCCATGAGTTCTGGTTTGTCCGCATCTTCTGTCAAATTGGCTTCATAACCAAAGCCTGCGTTTGAAGTAGCGATAATTACAGTATTTTTGAAGTTAACCGTGTTTCCTTGACCGTCTGTCAAACGACCATCATCCAAAACTTGAAGGAGAAGGGTGATCACTTGAGGATCTGCCTTTTCAATCTCGTCAAGAAGGACGATTGAGTAAGGATTGCGACGGACACGTTCTGTCAAGGTATTGTTGTTGTCATCGTAACCAACATAACCTGCTGTAGTACCAATCAATTTAGATACAGCTGTGCGGTCGCTGTATTCTGACATGTCCAAACGGATGATAGCATCTTTAGTACCAAACATATCAAGAGCCAATTGTTTAGCCAACTCAGTCTTACCAACACCAGTAGGTCCGACGAAAAGGAAGCTACCGATTGGACGGTTACCTTCGTCAAAGCCTGCACGGTTCCGACGGATAGCACGCGCTACTGCTTCAACGGCTTTATCTTGACCGATAACCTTGGTTTGCAAACGGTGACCCATATCTTTCAAACGTTCGATATCAGTTGCACCCATTTGAGATACTGGAATACCTGTCATCCGTTCTACTGATTCAGCCACATCGTTGATTGTTGCTGTTACTTTATGATCTTCCGTATGGTTAGCAATTTTCTTTTCAAGTTCTTCGATACGAACTTTTGCTTTCAAAGCTGCTTCGTAATCTTCTTTAGCGGCAGCTTCTTCTTGTTTTGCTTTTTCTTCATCAATTTCATGTTCCACTGCGTGCACATCTGTTACTGGATGTTGGGCTGCCAAGTGAGCGGCTGTCACATCGACCAAGTCGATGGCCTTATCAGGCAAGCTACGTTGTGGAATGTATTGAACAGAATAATCAACTGCTGCTTTCAAGACTTCATCTGGCAAGACAACATTGTGGTGTTGTTGATACAATTCACGGATTCCTTGGAGAATCTTGAAGGTATCTTCAGCAGAAGGAGCATTGACCTTGACTTCGTTAAAACGACGAGCAAGGGCAGCGTTTTTCAAGATAGTGTTACGGTATTCATCTTGAGTAGTTGCTCCAATCACGGTTAATTCACCACGAGAAAGAGCTGGTTTTAAGATATCCGCAAGACCTTTAGATCCTTGTCCATCTCCTGTGCTACCTGCACCAAGGATTTGGTGGATTTCGTCAAAGAAGAGGATGACATTGCCCATCGCTTTGACTTCTTGGATCATATTTTGGATATTTTCTTCGAAGCTACCACGGTATTGCGTACCAGCTTCTAGGCCAGAAATATCAATCGAGATGATTTCTTTGTTCTTGATAGCTGCTGGAACATCACCGTTCACGATAGCTTGAGCCAATCCTTCTACAACGGCTGTCTTACCAACACCTGCATCCCCGACAAGGACCGGATTGTTCTTGGTACGACGAGACAAGATTTCAGCCGTTTCTTGAATTTCTTTGTTACGTCCAATGACTGGATCCAATTTTCCTTCACGTGCTTCTGCTGTTAAATTACGTCCAAGTTTTGCAAGAATCCCATCTTGTTTCATAGCTTTACCTTGAACGTACTGAGCTTGTTCACTACCTTCGCTTGGAAGTTGACCCGTTTGACGATAAATGGCGAATTCTTCCGGTGTCACTTCACGACCATTGATCATGTAGCGACGGCTTTCAGAACGGAAACCACCCATGTTTCCCATTAGTTGATTGAAAAGATCATCCATATTGTTAAAGTTGTTGTTCATAGTTGTTACCTCTAATTTACATAATTTTAATTCGTTCTTGAAAATGAGTAGCCAGATTGGCTACTGTAAGTTTGTTTACATAATTTTAATTAATTGATTTAATAATAGCCCTACAGGCTAACAGTTTCTATTTTCCCTTTTATCAATTAGTTGTCTTAATTCTGGAAATAGCATATTACCATCTCCTTTCCACTATTGATCTTGTAAACTCTTGAGATTTTCTCAACCTCTTTTTGTTTACATAAATTATTATAACGCAGACGAATTTCTTTGTCAACACTTTTTTACATAATTTTTTACATTTTTTAAAAAAATCTGGAAGCAAATCCAGATGCTTTCTTCCGACAAGGAATTCAATTAGATCGAGGTAAATTTTTCTATTTTTTCTTCAATAGTGGTCTTTACAGATTTAGCAAATTGTCCAGTTAGCGACTGGTCTATTTGATTGCCAACAACCTGGATATCTTCTTTAGCAACTGATACAATTCCATTTAAATCACGGTTGTACTGGCGTTCAAGCTCCGATGTATACATCAATAAGACTGGTGCATAGACCATTCGTACCAATTCTTTTTCAATTTTCTTCCGACTTTCGATGATTTGCATTTTTTCCTTCATGTCTAAATCAAAAAAATCTTTAACGAACTGATCTCCCATATCTTCTCCTCTTCTCAATTATTGAGCTGTTTCTCGCTCGATTTGCTCTTCCAATTGACCTCTTTCTTTTTGATAAGATTGCCACAAGCTTTCCTCCTCAGCTTCAATCTGTTTTAAACAGGCTTGCGAAGCTTCTCTTGCTTCTAGATCATACATTTCTATACAGTGGTTCAGCGCTCGCCATTCACATTCAACATCCAACTCTTGCTCGTGTAAAAAGGTGGCCGCCATGACATATTCCTCTTCCAGCATCTGCGTGAACTGTTGTTGCTTTTTTTCGAGTAGATTCCGTTTCTCATCTAACTCCAAGCGTGCTTGATGGAAATCTCTTTCTAAACGATCTAGTTTGCTCTCTTTTTTTGAAAGAGAGGACTGGATTAATAGGCTAGTTGATCCCACTGATTCATTTCTCCTGCTATTTCTTGATCTTTTTCCTTCAAGAGCTCAATACCTGAATTCACTTGTTCTTTAAAGGTATGAAATTCCTGAGTTAAGGACTGATACCTAGACAAACGTCTGTCGAATTTTTCCTTCACTTCTGTGACGAGTGTTTGCCTTGTCGCACCAGCTTTTGCATAGGCTTCCTCGACTTCGGCCGGACTGAGGATAAAACCACTTGGAACTGTATGTAATGCCTTCTCAACATTTTCTAGATCTGATACTAGGTGTGTTTTTAGCTTTTGAGCTTGATCCAGCCCTTCATCTACCACGCGAATCAGCTCATCAGAAGCCAATCGCGCCTGTAAGGCATCGAGATAAATTTGTTCACTTGAGCTAAGTCCACCACCGGTTTTTTCCAATTTGTCCTTCAGGCGGTAATAAACATTCATCCGCTCTTCAATGATTTCCTTCCGAGTGATGGCTTCTGTTCCCTTTTCAAGGACCAAATTTCCATTCTTATCATAGATATAGCCATGCATCATGTGCTGCAGGCCCGTATTTTTCAGATTTTTTGTTTTGAGGTGCTTGACAATACCACTAGCTCCCTTGCTTCCAGAATCCGGATAGCCTAAGCTAACCAGATCTTTATGGTCAATATGGTTGTAAATCTTATACTTTAGAGCATCTATGCGCGCTTTTTGCTCTGGTGTTAAGATTGAATAGACATTAGGACCATTGTACAGATGTACGGTTCCAATGTGAGATGCTTCCTCTTCCGTCAAGCAAGCAAGAGCATACTGAATATCCATTGACCCCAGAGAGTGACCGTATAGGTCAATCTTAGCATTGGGGTATTTTTTGATAACCTCTTTCAAATGAGCTGCAGCATCTTTGAATTGCGGAGGCGGAAAAGTCCCATTTTCGTCATTGTATTTTTTTAAAAAAGCAGCTCCTATTAAAGTAGGAAATTTAACCTGTTCTTCGGCCGTTCTTTCTGCAAAATAGCCGACCACATCTGATGCTTTTTCTTGTACGAAATTGCTGACAGGATTGTCTATCGCTTTTTGTATGAACCTGCCAACGGGAGTGGCCTCCGGTGGAAGATTAACAGATGTAGGAATAATTGCATCTTCAAAAGCTTCTACAGCATTGTTAAAACCATCTTTAGCCTTATCTCGCGCATAATTCTTCGCATATTCGGTTGCATACTCACTTGCACCACCAGGGTTCAAAATATTGGAAGCTGCTGGCAAATCTGTCTT